>JBKJSI010000258.1:0-9295 GCA_046595915.1 Pirellulaceae bacterium | reverse complement strand
CAGGCAGATACATCGAAGCTGCGATTGGCATGCCAATGGCAATTCCGACGCCGGTCAGGATCAGGACGGCGCCGGACGCAATCGTCCAGCGTTTTGCTTGTTCCGCGATCGGCTCAGCAACACGAGAAAGGAACCACCCCGCCGCCAGCGCGAGCCCTGGATAGCAGGGTGTGATATAGCTTGGCAATTTGGTTTGCGCGAGGCTGAAGAGTCCGACAATCACACCAACCCAGCAGATACAGAATTGGATACCGCGCTTTTGTTCCTCGGGCCATTTCTGCCATAGCAAAAGACAAATCGGAATCAGCAGCGTCGACCAGGGGAAGCTGCCAACGAGGAGCGCGACGGGGTAGTAGAAAATCGAGCCGCCATGTCCTTCCATCGAATCACTAAATCGATTGAGATTGTGTTCGAGGAAAAAGCCATTCGGCCATTCACCTTGAGTACGAATTCCGACCCAAACATACCAAGGCGCCGCGACCACCAGGACAATTCCCGCCCCCAGAATGGGCCGCAATTGCCAAAGTGCGAGCAGGAATCGCTTCGGTGTTTGCAAAATGGCAAGCCAAACGACGCGAAGCATCGTGCGCCAATTGCGACTTGGCATTGGCGGAAACTCATATCCCAGCGCCATCAAGTACGCTCCGGCAATCGCGAGCGGCAAAATTACGCCAATGGGGCCTTTGGTTAGTACAGCCCCAGCGGCGGCGAGGTACATCAGGGCTGCCAACGCCAACGGCAATTGTGTGGCCGAAGGACGATGTGCATCTAGATTGAAGGGGACGGCATTCCAAGGCACCGCGTAAACGAACGCGGCCAAAGTCGCGACGATAAAGAAGATCAACAATGCATCGGGTGTTGCAGCGCGGGCCGCAACGTTGAACATCAGCATCGTGGCCAGCGAAATCGCGCTCCAAAATGCGGCTTTGCTGGAGAAGAGACGCGAGCCGATAGCGTAAGTAAGTAGAACAGCGCCAACACCAGCGAGCGCTGACCCAAGGCGAGCGGTGAATTCACTCACCCCGCCGAGCGAATAGAAAACCATCGTCACCCAGTAGAGCATGACCGGTTTATGAACACGCAGTTCGGCGTTCATCACCGGCACAACCCAGTCGCCGCGCTCGAGCATTTCCGCGGCGCAGGAGGCATTTCGTGGCTCGTCGCGATCCCAGAGTCGTGGGCCGCCAAGATTGGCAAGCAAAACGACCGAACTAATGATGGTGACCGCGAGCAATGACCAAGCTGTGCGATTCATGCGACTTCCTTGCGCGACGACATCTTTGGGAATGCACTCTCAAGAGGCGCGGGAGAATAGGCGAAAAGCGGTTTGAAAGGCAACTTGACTTCGGTGCTAGCAAGCCAGGTTCTCTTCACGCGCCACGCGATTCTTGGGTATACCTCGCGCCATGAAAAAAAATGCGCACGCGGGAGTTACGTCAGCGATATCGCCAATGAGCTCACGCTTGCCCATTTTGGCGCTAGTTTTTGGCGTCTGCGGCATCCTGGCGATCCATTTCGATACGTCGATCATTGCCTTTGCTGATAGTACGCACTTGCGCGGTGATCTCGGGCGCATGGTGGATTTAGCGGAAGCTTTCGCGTTCGGCCCCGCCGCTCTGGTCATCGCACTCGGCGTCGTTTTGGCTGACCAGCGGAGTAAGTGGTTCACAGCTCGGCTCTTTGCGTACCCGATTCTTGCAGGCGTCGTGGCGAATGTTGCCAAGTTGGCAATTCCTCGACTACGCCCAAGAGGTTTGGCGGAGCTAACGAATCTTCAAGCCGGCATTGCTTCGGGTTGGGATACCTTTGCGATCGCAAGTTCAGACGCCAATTTCCGAAACCTTGGCGACGGTTCGTCGAGTGTCTGGCAATCGTTTCCGTCGGGACACTCGGCGACGGCGATCGGTTTGGCGATTGGTTTGAGTCGACTCTATCCGCAAGCCCGCTGGTATTTCTTTGCCCTGGCGTTGTTCGCCGGACTGCAGCGAATCTTCTCAAATGCCCACTATCCCAGCGATATCCTCGCCGGCGCCGCGGTAGCGATGTTCAGCTGCTGGGTGTTTGAACGAAAGTCATCCTGGTCGCTGGCAATTCCGGCTATGCCCGAAAAAATCGCGGCGGATGTGCCGCTTACCATCTCTCGAGCAGCCTAGTCCAACTTCGTACCGGTTCTTTCTGGCCAATCAATTGCTTTGGCGCCGCCGCTCCTGATACGATTTGGGCGGAACAGAAGAGAAAGGAACCCAGAACGGAAGAGGCTATCATGACTTTGCAAATTATCGCCATCGCGCTGTTTTGCGCACAAGTTTGCGGCGCGCCATCAGAACAGGAGTCGAAGGGCAAAGACTCCAAGCCAATCGCACGTCCAGCGACTGCTATTTCGGCAAGTATGCAGCAATTGCTTAAGAAAGAAGCTGCCTCCAAGACTTTTGCTGAGCGCGAGCCGCTCGCCAAAGAGATGGCCAAACTCTACGACGAAATGAAGCTCGCGATGCGATCGGGTTCGGCGGCGCAGCTATCGAAAGATGAATATCGACTGCGAATGCGGATGGTGGGGATTGTGAAAGATCTCAATCGCCGCGTTATCAAAGCTCAGGAAGAATCGAATCGCCAGAGTGCGAAAATTGTTCGCAATCCGGAAGCCTACAGCAAATCGGCATTTGAGGAGCCAACGATTCAAGGCGGCGGAACGATTAACGCCGCCAACAATTTGATTCAGATCATCATCACCACGATCGACCCCGATGGCTGGCAAGCCAATGGGGGAACGCATGTGATCGAGTATTGGGCGCAGGGGATGGCGCTGGTAGTCGCAGCGCCGGCGGATGTGCATGAAGCGATTGGTGGCTCGCTCGGCGGAATTCGTTCGCAAGGGCCGTGATAACAAGGTAGTGTGGCATTGGCTTCCAGCCTGTGGTGCTAGAATCACAGGCTGGAAGCCTATGCCACAGAGTATTTGCGAAGCACTTCGATCCTTCTTATTGCACTGGTGCGGCCGCTCTTACTTCGGGCGAAACGCCTTCTTCAAATTGCTTGAAGTTGGCGACGAACAATCCTGCGAGTTTTTTCGCAGTGGTGTCGTAGGCCGCTTTGTTGGCCCAAGTTGCTCGCGGATCGAGCACTTCGGCCGGAACGCCGGGGCAGGCGGTGACGATGTCGAAGCCGAAATGGGGATCGCGGGTTGTTGGCGCGTCGCGCAGTTTGCCTTCATGAATTGCATGCATGATCGCGCGGGTCAGTGAGAGCTTCATGCGTGCGCCGGTGCCATACGAGCCGCCGCTCCAGCCGGTGTTAACGAGCCAGACATTCGCTTTGTGCTTGAGCATTTTCTCTGCGAGCAGCTGGGCGTATTTGCCAGGATGCCAGACGAGGAATGGTCCTCCAAAGCAGGGCGAAAATGTGGTGGTTGGTTCAGTGATCCCGACTTCGGTACCGGCGACTTTGGCGGTGTAGCCGCTGATAAAGTGGTACATCGCATGGGCTGGCGACAATCGGCTAACCGGCGGCAATACACCGAAGGCGTCGCACGTGAGGAAGACGATATCGGTTGGATGACCCGCCATACAGGGAATTTTAGGATTGCTGACATATTCAATCGGATACGCGCCACGGGTGTTCTCCGTGATGCGCGTATCGTCGAAGTGAACTGAGCGATCATCTTCATCGATGACGACATTCTCAAGAACCGCGCCGAAGCGCAGTGCTCGGTAGATGTCGGGCTCTGACTCGGCAGTGAGGTTGATCGCTTTGGCGTAGCAGCCGCCTTCGATATTAAAAATGCCTTCTTCGGACCAGCAGTGTTCGTCGTCGCCGATGAGGAGGCGCGTTGGATCGGCGGAGAGGGTCGTCTTTCCTGTCCCGCTCAGGCCGAACATGATTGACGATTGATGCGTCGTCGGGTCGCAGGTCGCCGAGCAGTGCATCGAGAGTATCCCGCGCTTCGGCATTAAATAATTCATGATCGTGAAGACGCCCTTCTTCATTTCACCAGCGTACTCCGTACCGAGGATTACGACTTCGCCATCTTCAAAATTGATATCGACGCTGGTCTTGCTGGTCATCCCCTGGGTGTGACGATTGGCGGGAAACTGTCCCGCGTTGAGGATCACGTAATCAGGCTTGCCAAAGTCTTTCAGCTCCGCCGGCGTGGGGCGGATGAGCATCGTGTGCATGAAGAGCGCGTGATAAGGTCGCGAGCAGATCACGCGGACTTTGATGCGATGGCGTGGATCCCAACCGGCGAAGCCATCGAAGACGTAAAGCCGTTCGCGGGTGTTGATATAATCGATCGCCCGTTCGCGATTGATCTTGTAGCTCTGTGGATCGAGGGGAACATTGACATTACCCCACCAGATATCGGTGTCGCTAGGCGACGACTTCACGAGCCGCTTGTCGCGCGGTGAGCGGCCCGTTTTGGCGCCGGAATAGGCCACGAGGGCGCCGCTGTTGGCAATGCGGGAGCCTGGATCGATCCGAATCGCGTCTTCATAAAGCTGGGAAGGGCTCAGGTTTCGACTGATCTGAGAAACTGTGATTCCAAGGGCCTTGAGATCATCCTGAACGCTCGCCATAGCTACTCCTAAATCCGGTCGAACCACGTTTTCCTCCGCAAATATAGTGAGTTTTGTGCAGTTTGAAGACGGGGTGTGCGAATGCACGGCACGCGCGCCCATAATGGGCCCACTCCCGCTGCTTTACCAAGGAAAACCGATGCTGCCGCACCCACTTCACTTCCAACAGCAACTCGTGGACCCAACCGCTTGGCTCGCGCCGGGGGTCATTATTTTGGGTGATGTGACGATCGGCGCACGGGCGACGATTTGGTTTAACGCGGTAATCCGCGGTGATGCCGAGTCGATCAAGATTGGCGCCGATACCAACGTTCAAGATGGCTGCATTCTGCACGCCGATCCGGGTTATCCCTGCGTTCTTGGCGACCGCGTCACCGTCGGGCACGCGGCAATCGTGCATGGCTCAAAGCTGGAGAATGACGTCATGATCGGCATGCGAGCGGTGATCATGAATGGCGCAGTGATCGGCAGCGGCTCGCTCGTCGGCGTGGGCGCTGTCGTACCCGAAGGAAAGATCATTCCGCCGAATTCACTGGTGCTCGGCGTGCCGGGCAAGATCATTCGCGAGACGACGGAGAAAGATCGGGAGTACATCGCACATGCGGCGAGACATTATGTAGAAGCGGGAGTGGAGTATCGGGAGCGTTATCGCTGTTGAACGAAGGCGAGTCAATTTCTTTGCCTTATGCTTCTAAGGCGCTAAACCGGGATCCTCGAGGCTTCCTTCCAGAAGAAGACCCTCGATGCGAGCGGAAGAAACCGCTAGTTCGCGTTGGGCGTCGACGGCGTTGACGTGGACTTGTGAAAAGGAGCGCTGGGCCATCAAGAGATTCATGTAGCCCACTTCGCCTGCTTTAAAGACGCGCGTCGTCAATTGCAGTTGCTCGCTGGCGGTTGGTAAGAGGTCTTGTTCATAGCGCTCGGATTGCCGAAGTGCGTTGACATAGCGCTCGAAGACTTTGGCGAGACGGTTTTCTAGTTGGAGGCGAGTTCTTTCGACGGCTTGTTCCGCCACCGCGATATTCGAGAGCGTTTCGCGAATTTGACCCTGGTTACGATTTAGAATCGGAACAGGAATCGAAACCTGAATCGCGCCGTCCCAGCCTCGAATGGCATTGTCGCGCTGCACGATGCCCGAAGCGTCGATATTGGGATAGATTTCACGCATCGCTCTTTGATGCGCCCAACGGGCGCGCTCGGCTGTGGCCTGTGCAGACCGCAATTCAGGGCTCTGGTCGAGTAGCATCGCTAACGCGTCTTCCCAGGCATATTGGGCCGCGCCATCTTCCAGTTTGCCCGCCAAGGGTTGTGGCGGCAGTGTTCGCTGGCCGACAATGGTCACAAGATTTTTCCATGACGCGGCAAGGCGATGTTTGGCATTGTCCCTAAGAATGCGAGTGGAATCGACTTCGAGCTTCGCTTGCAGGACATCGATCTTGCTCGCTTCGCTGCCGCGCCGCAGCGCCTCGGCGGTTTTGTAGCCCTCTTCAGCAATGCGAGTCAGCTCTTCGGTTTGTTCCAGCAGTTTTTGGGCGGCAAGCGCTTCGTAATAGGCGATGGTCACATCCGTTTCGAGCCTGAGTCGTTGTGCATCGTAAAAGTATTGCGCGCGCCGGATTTCTTGACTAACGACGCTCTGGTCGGTCCGCATTTTTTGCGCGGTAATGATCTTCTGGCCAACGTAAACACCGTTTTGTTCCGCGAGGCCGCGACTCGCAATCTGTTGCCCAGAGAAACCGACATCAGGGTTGGGCCATAAACCAGCCTGCGTTCGTTTGCCGATCAGCGAGTCGATGTGAGCGCTCGCTTCCCGTAGCGAGGGGCTGCATTCGAGCGCAAGGGTCTTGAGGGATGCCAAGTCAAGAAGCGTTTCGCTTTGCACAACCGACGGGGCCGAGTTTTCTACTTGGGGTTCTTGAAGCGCAACGCGGCGAATCACTTGATCACGTCGCGACGAGGTCGGTTCTGATGAAGAGGCTTTGGAAGTTCGCGGCACGGCAGAGGGCCTTTGCGAGGTTGTCCGCGTTTGCGCCATTGCGTTGACACCCGCCAATTGGACGGAAATAGCGAGCGCGAACGCAGCTTTAGTAACTCGCATGGACGCCGAAATCCTCTGCCTTGCGACCCTGTACTTGCGACAGGGTTCGCTAGCATGGCTAAGAAGCGGATCGTGTGATGTCTGAGGGATCTATCGGATGGCGCGATGATCCGCAGGGCGCGAAACCAGCAGCGCCCGCAATCTTGAACTAGCACTTCACTGCTAGCGACCTCATTTCTTACCGATCTTATGCGCGCATGATGAGCGAGAGGATTTCGGCGCGGCTAGCAGGGTTCTCTTTGAAGATGCCACGGAGGGCGCTGGTGATCGTGGTCGCGCCGGGCTTGCGAACGCCTCGGATGCACATGCAGGAGTGTTCGGCTTCGATGACGACCGCGACGCCGTTGGGCTTGAGAACCTTTTCCATCATGTCGGCAATGGTAACTGTCATGCGTTCCTGCACTTGCGGGCGACGCGCGACCTCTTCAACAACGCGAGCGAGCTTGCTGAGCCCAGTGATGCGGCCGTTGGGTGCGTAGGCGACGTGGGCTTTGCCGGAGAACGGAAGCAGATGGTGTTCGCACATGCTGCTGAATTGGATATCGCGAACGAGCAGCACTTCGTCATAAATTTCGGGGAACGTGATTTCCAGGTGCCGCGAAGGATCGGTATTCAAGCCCGAGAACATTTCGGCGTACATTTTGGCGACGCGGCGCGGGGTTTCTAAAAGGCCCGGGCGCTCGGGGTCTTCACCGACCGCTTTGAGGATGATGCGAACGGCGTTTTCGATGGCGGGGAGATCCACGATCGGGTCTTTCAAACAGGGAATTTGGCGACGGAAGCGGCCCTAAAACGGCGCCACGAAAGATGTTAAGATTGGACAGCTCGGCGGCGAGCGCAACCCTTGCGGTGGCGCCGCTTCGATTCATTATTGTGACTCGGCAACCCGATTCCGCCAACCGAGCTTTGTCCCCACCGCTTGCCAGGATTTGTCCTCGAAATGTCATACGGTCGTCCTACCTCCGAACCTGATGCCCCGATTTCCCTTGTTCCGGAAGAGGGTTGGCACTGTAGCCACCTTTATTACCGCTTCGATCGCGGCATGCTTAGCGAAATGTCGCCCAACGAATGCTCCGAAGCAGCGGCGGAGTTTTCGGCGATCCTCGATCCAAAAGGCGTCGATGCACCTTCACGATTGCAAACGAGCGCCGTAACGGGTCAGAAGGCCGACTTTGGCCTCATGATTCTTGATCCCGATCCGCTCAAAGTGAACTCGATTCATCAGCGATTGTTGGCGAGCCAGTTTGGGCCGGCGCTTGATCCGACTTATTCGTTTATCTCGATGACGGAGGTTTCGGAATACCTGCCCTCGCCGGAGCAATATTCGCAGCGACTTTTGGCCGAAGGCGAGACAGAAGAAAGCCCGGCCTTTGCAGCGAAGTTAAAGGCGTACTCCGATCGCTGGCCCGGCATGCGGAAGACGCGGCTGACGCCGGACTTTCCGGAGAAGTGGACCGCGACCTGCTTCTATCCCATGAACAAAATGCGTCGCACAGGCGAGAACTGGTTTTCGCTTTCGTATGCCGAACGCAATAAACTGATGTCGGAACATGCCCGCAGCGGGATTGCTTTCGCCGGCAAGGTCCATCAGCTGATTACGGTGGGCGTGGGGCTTGAGGATTGGGAATGGGGCGTGACGCTGTGGGCCCGTAATCCGCAGTTTTTGCGCGAGATCGTTTATCGAATGCGATTCGATGAAGCGAGCGCGCGATATGGCGAGTTCGGCTCGTTCCACACGAGTTATGTGATGTCGCCGCTGGAAGTGCTGCGACATTGCCGGGTGATTTCGTAGTTGCGTTGTTCCTTATTTTGAGCGAGCAAGTTGATGTCGAGTGAAGCGGAATTCCCGCGCAGTCCCATTCGCGACTACGATCCCTTCGGCAAAAAGGGGGGGGCGAATCCCTTCGCGGAACCGGTGACGGCGGCGACCTCTGAGGCGCCGTCTGAGGATGGGAATGTCTTTGCGGCGTCGAGTTCGCTGGCCGATCCTGCCCCTCGCGTTGAATACGAAGCGGTGCTGACGCCGAGGATTATCGTCATCACCGCGACGCTCGCGATGGGATTTTGCTTTGCCGTGGTCGCGACCGCGCTGCTGATCTTTTTCCCGCCGGGCGAGGGCCTTTCGGCGCATGCGATTTTGTTTCCGATCGGGCTGGGGCTCTTTATGGGAGGCGTGATGACCTCACAACTCGACCTTCGCGCCATGAAACAAGGGGCAATGAAGTGGGAGCAGATGTCGCTCGTTCGCCAACTGAATTGGTGCGGCTGGATCGGCTCGGTCTACTGTGTGGCGCTCGAGATTCTTTGCGTTTGGTCGGTCATCGAATCGCTTTTTCACCGGGCGTTTGGCTAGTGCGGGTGGGGAATGATTCACCCGTCTTCGTGCGAATTGGGACTATTTTGACATGGCTCGACGACTCGATCAGGCGCTTATCATCGATGTCGAATCGACCTGCTGGGATCACAAACCGCCGCCGGGCGAGGTGAGTGAGATTATTGAAATCGGGCTGGCGCGGGTCGACCTGGCCACTCTGGAGCGGATCGATAAGCGGGCGATTATTGTGCGCCCGCAGAAGTCGAATGTGAGTGCTTTTTGCACGCAGTTGACTTCGCTGACGCAGGACGA
>JBKJSI010000246.1:0-5858 GCA_046595915.1 Pirellulaceae bacterium | reverse complement strand
TTCGTGTCGTGGTCGTCAGCGCTCATCGTTGAACCGACCAACATGGCCATCGCCGCGATGGCCAGAGATGTGTTTCGCATGAATTGCCTTCTAGAAAAGAGAGGGAGAATCGACATGGTCAACCAGAGGTTCAATGGTTCATTTCTGATTCGAGTCATACAGCCACTTGATCCTGCTTTGCGTACGGTGACCTACTCAGACGTGATTGAGTGACGAATCAGCGGTCCCGAGCGGGAATGATTTTGACAATTCGTGGCTCCCAGTCCTGATTGAGCTTCATGTACGACACGACATATCCAGTGGCTCCGGCGGCTTCTGTTTGAGCAATCTGGGCCGCGACTTGGTCCGGTGTCACGTCCCAACCTTGAAGGACAGCGACCAGTCGTTTCGCCGGCACCCCCGCAGCCTTGAAGCGCGCCGGCATCACGGAAAAGGATTCGAGTGCCTGCTTGATCCAGCCCGCCTCCGGACCGTAGCGGGGCAGGTCACGTTGAAACGCGCGATACGGAAGGAGCGCGGCGACCGTTTCGGCCTCCGCTGCGACGGGCATCAACTGCGCCGTCCACTCGCGCCAGCAGGCGCCTTCGAAACAGGCGACTCCGGCGCAGAGTTCCTTTTCGTCATGCTCTTCACATTCCGTGGTCCAGACGGGGATGATTTTTGCATCGGGCGAAAGTTTCTTGATTTCCGCCACAAATTTTGCTGCGGAATCCTTTGGGCGACGGGTCGCAGTCACTTTTTCGATCGGGCCGTAGTCGGTCGCCCAGCGACAGAGATGATGACCACAGCCGCACGACGAGGGCGGACCTTGGAGGTCATTGAGAAAAACTCCGCGTGGCGTCGGTTTGTGGGCGAGCAACTGTTTCACACGCTCGACATGAACCGGGAAACTTTCCTGATAGTGAACCGGCACCCATGGATAATTCTTGACAACCTCGTTGGTTTTGGTCGGAGGCAATTTAGGGAACAAGCGTCGCCATTCCGGATGATGCACTTCCAGACTCGCCATCCATTCGGGATGCGCGTCGGCAAGCGCGGGGTTGCGGCCAACCTCGATCCAATAGAACAAATCGAAACCCGCCGCTGCAATCGCACGCGCAGCCTCCCGTTCTTTTGCGGCGTTCGTGCCGTCCAGGGCTAGCACGACGGCATTATAGCTCTTTGCCTGGAGCGATCGCAGTTGATCGGCGCTCGTCTGCTCCGCCGAAATGAGCGCACTCTTGAGCCTTGTCTCCGCTGCCGCGGATTTCGTGGCTACATATATCGCCGTCTCCGGATACTCCGCAGCCCAGGCGAACCACTTCACTTGCGTACTGTCCAACCAGGTCAGGGTCCAGCCTTTCAACTCGCCTTCGACGGCGCGGCCCGCGATGTCCCAGCGCGAGCCCGTTTCCTGATCCATGAAGGGGGCGCCGTCAGCCTTGCCTGCAGGCTGCAGCGTGAGCGTCCGCGCCGGGAGGTCTTTCGTACCCGTTGGAAGCGGAATGCCTGGGTCGAGCGGGGAGACGCCATCTTCGTCCGGCTGCGGCCCTTGAAATTGCCTGGGCTGGTGGGCAATCGGATTGAACGCCGTTGCTGTATTCGTTTTCGGCTCCCAAAGCACGATGGCCCGCTTGCCGTCCACTTCATCCACGATCACCCCTACCTTCGCAAGCAGCGCCAGGGGGTATGCTTTCGCCATATTTCCCGTCGAGACGCCAAGCACCATTTCGTCAGCGGGCAGCCGCTTATCCACCGGACCTCGGCTCTTACGAGAGTCTTCGTTGATTTCCTTGGGCAGCTCGATCGACTGGTATTTTTCGAACATGTTGTAGGCCACGCCACCTGGGTAATGCTTGAGCCAGAACCCCCAGTCACTCACCAACGTCGGGACCGGTTCCAGGCGTGTTCCCTTCTTCGGGCCATCGAAAGCGATCCCGGTCAAGCAAGAGTAGAGCGTGCCGTCCTTGTGCTTCATAACCATTACGCCCTTGCGCCACCCGTGGAAGCTGAATTCGTACGACGGAGCGAACCCCCGCACAAAGCCGGCGTCCGGGTCGTAGATGAAGACCCCATAACTATCGCTGATGACCCGGTAGGAATTGAGGAAGTAGCGGTAGGGAATGGCCCCGCCTTCGGAGTATCCGCGAATCCAGGCCAGGACCCGGTCGTCATCGCGCAGCTCACCAGCTCGCTTCTTGGCCTCATCAATACAGTGCGAGCAGGTGGGATTGACGAGGGTCTTGAACGCGTTGGGCTTGGAGATCAGTACGGATTGCTTGAGCGGTTCGTCCCCCCACGCCCTACCCGCAGTGAAGAACAGAATCAGCCACAGGATTCGTCTCATCGCACGATACTCCAAAATTAGAGGTTGTCGCGGGAAGACCAACATGGCCATCGCCGCGATGGCCAGAGATGTGTTTCGCATGAATTGCCTTCCAGAAAAAAGTGGGAGAATCGACATGATCAACCGGAGGTTCAGTGGTTCATTTCTGATTCGAGCCATGCAGCCACTTGATCCTGCTTTGCACAAACGCCTCGCATGTTCACTTTAGTCAAACGTGGCAGCGAACTTGGAGCTCAGCATGATTTTTCCGCCCGAATGACAGCGCACATTGAGAGTTCATGGCCAGTCCGTGCGTTTCGTCCTAGCCACAGGATCTGTGGATTGGTGAGCCCATGTGATTGCAGACGGTTCATGAAGTCCCGTTGCACCAAGGCCCCGCCAATGCACCGAAACCAATCGTTGATCTCCCGCCGCACTTCCTGCGGCAACTCACTCTTGAGGACGATCTCGGCAAAGATTGTCCGCCCACCGGGCTTGAGCACCCGGACGACTTCCTTCATCACGGCGTCCTTGTCCGGCGACAAGTTGTAGATGCCATTGGCGGTGACGAGATCGACGGAACTATCCGGCAAAGGTATCGCATCCGCAGGAGCATGCAGCCACTCGACATTGCTGACCCCAAGCCCAGCAAGGTTGCTGTGGGCTTTGTCGAGCATGGGCTGAGCCAAATCGAGGCCGAAAAGGCGACCGGTTGGTCCGACTTTCTGCGCGTAGAGATAAAGGTCAAGGCCCGCGCCGCACCCGAGGTCGAGCACAGTTTCTCCAAGCTTGGCATCCACCAATGGCTGAGGGTTGCCCGCTCCAGTAAACGATTCCCACATGCCGTCCGGTAACCGATCGAGCATTTCGGGTGCGTACCCCACGCTTTCGGCGAATTTGCGCCCCACCGGGAAATTGAACTTCTGCCCCGGCATTGTGGCCACTTGTCCGTATCGCTCAGCGACCGCGGACTTAATCTCATCACCCGAATGTTCGGCAAGTGATTTCATGGCGAGCCTCACTCCCCCTTTGCGTTCTGAAATCCACTCTTGCGCATTTTGGTGTGGCCCGCGTGACAGCGTTCAAGCATCTCGACAACAGCGTCGATGTCGTTTCGCGTGGTTTCACGTCCCAGGCTGAAGCGCACGGCTCCGAGCGCGACTTCATGCGGCACTCCCATTGCGGCAAGCACGGGGCTGATGTGCGTGCTTCCTGCATGGCAGGCGGAACCATTGGAGGCGGCGAGGTTGGGCATCGCAGCAAGGATTTCGTTTCCATACTGGCCTCGAAATCCGACGTTGAGCGTATTGGGCAATCGCTTTGTCGGATGCCCATTCAGAATAACTTGGTCGCCGAACGATGCTTGCAAGGCGTTCCAGAATTCGTCGCGCAGCACATGAATCGAACTGTCATCGATCCACGATTGAGCAAGCTCGCAAGCGGCGCCCAGCCCAACGATCTCTAAAATATTCTCCGTTCCTGCACGCCGCCCAGCTTCGTGGCCAGCACCGTGCATCAACGGCTCCAAATCCACTCCTTCGCGCGCAAACAGCGCGCCGACTCCTTTCGGACCGTACAGCTTATGGCCGGCAACCGTTAGCAAATCGACTCTCAGTGATTCGACGTCAACGGGAATCTTGCCGACCGTTTGGGCCGCATCGGTATGGACAAGAATCTCATGTTCGCGCGCTATTGCAGCGATCTCGACCAGTGGCTGGATCGTGCCCACTTCGTTGTTGGCGTGCATGATCGAAATCAGCGCCGTACCGGGGAGAATTGCGCGCCGCACGTCATCGGGATTGACGACCCCAAATCCATCAACAGATAGGCGTGTGACCTGCGCCCCCAGGCGTTCTAAGAAACTACATGGCTCAAGGACAGCGGGATGCTCGATGCAACTGGTGATGACATGGAAAAGACGGCCGCGGTCCCGCTTCGCAAAGAACAGTCCTTTGATTGCCTGGTTGTTCGCTTCGGTTCCTCCTGAAGTAAAGACGACTTCGGTCGCGTCGCAGCACAACAGCGCCGCGACCTGCGACCGGGCATGCTCGACCGCATCACGAGCTGGCAGACCGGCCCAATGCAAGCTGGACGGGTTGCCATACGGCTCGGTGAGGAACCGAGACATCTCCGCCGCCACTTCGTCCGCAATTGGCGTCGTCGCGTTGTAGTCGAGATAAATCGATGATGTCATCGCTTGGCCACCTCACGGCGTCCGGGCTTTGCTGCTTGTGCCGCGGTCTTCGAAATCGCCTTTGCGAGTCGATCCTTATCTGCCTGAATCTCTGCCGGAGTTCGCTTAACGATCGGCTCATTTCTGCCAACCAAGGCCAGCATGTCCTCGACGAGACTCGGTCGGCACAGGTAGTAGCAACGCAGCGATCCGTCTTGGGCAAAGTCGACAAGCTTGGCATGGCGCAGAACCGCCAAGTGCTGTGAGATATTGGCTTGGCGAGCTGGCAACAGCTCCTCCATATCCGTCACGCACCGTGGCCCCACGACAAGTTCCAGCAGAATCGCCAACCGAGTCGGGTGCGAAAATGCCTTGAGTAACTCAGCGGCCGCGTGGGAGTCGTGCAATTCCATCGAGTCGGCCCTTCGTATTCAGATATTCGACATTCCGAATATCTTATCGGCGAATAGGTTGGATCGTCAACAGTCCTCCCCGAGGCGCCAGGGCAACGCATTTATTGAACTTGCCCCAGACCTGTTGCGTAAGACTACCAACAGAGCCTAATGGAGTGCTCTTTGCCGTTCGATTTATGGAGATCGACTTTGCCTGCTCCCGCTGCGGGAAGTTTGTCGGCATTGCTGGCGAACATTCCTGATCCTCGCGGGCGCCAGGGATTGCGCCATCCGCTAGCGGCCATGCTGTCTGCGACCATTTGTGGAAATCTCACAGGTGCCCGGGGTTGCGAAGCGATCGCTCAATGGGTTCGTAACCAAGATCGTAAGATTTGGCACACCTTGGGGTTTCGTCGAAATCCCCCGTGCGCCAATTGTTATCGCAACCTCCTGGCGCGGCTATCGCCAGAAACCCTCGAAGTGATCATCGCCGCTTGGATGCAGGATCTCGTTCCCGATCCCGCGCCCGAGGCGCCGCCGCAAGGCGTGTCGATGGATGGCAAGACGCTGTGCGGCACGTCGTTCGATCAGCACCAGCGCAGTTTGAATTTGCTCTCCTTGTTCGATCATCGAACGGGCGGAGTCTTGCGGCAACTAGCGATGCCCGGCGACACCAATGAGCATAAGGCCGGGATGAGCATCTTAAAAACGATCGGTCTGCGAGGCCGTGTTGCCACGGGCGATGCGATCTTCTGTCAGCGTGACTTAAGCCAACAAGTGATCGACGACGGAGGTGATTACTTACTCACCGTCAAAGACAATCAACCTGAGCTGAAAGCGGCGATCGAAGCCGAATTTCAACCAGGATTTTCCCCCCTGTAGTGAACGAGATCGCCAGGCGCAGCTCACCGAACATCGCACCATCGATAAAGGGCATGGCCGCATCACGACGCGGCATTTACAAGCGAGCACGCGGCTAGCCAAACAT
>JBKJSI010000231.1:0-2697 GCA_046595915.1 Pirellulaceae bacterium | reverse complement strand
GATTGCTCCCTGCCGAATTGACCGTCCTTCAAAGACGCTCATTCGGCGGCGCAAATCCCGTGCCAATTCCGGAGATGTCTTACAGTCCAAAGGAGGACTTGTGTATAAATGACAGGTCATAGGGCTAGTTTCTCCTCATATCGCCAGTATCGATGGATTTGCGCGCTGGCCGTCCCTGCGGCGCGAAGACGAGCGCACATGCCGAGCGCGATTCCCATCTGTTGCTTGCTGCTGAAACGTCATCATCGAAAACGTTCTTGTTGCAGCACCGTTCACCAAAACTCGCGCATAAGCGGTGAATTTGGGAAGCCCGCCAAAATCCTGTTGTCTTACTTCACCCGGAAATCGACTGAACT
Source organism: Pirellulaceae bacterium (assembly GCA_046595915.1). Lineage (GTDB taxonomy): Bacteria > Planctomycetota > Planctomycetia > Pirellulales > Pirellulaceae > JBKJSI01. The sequence goes on along the minus strand of JBKJSI010000231.1, from coordinate 2,341 downwards.
GCACCGCCAACTTTTCGGCATCTTCAGAACCGACCTGGAATGCCAACATCGAACCGACGTTGCCCCAGACCGCATTAGCGGTTTCTTCCGAGAGCTGCGCCAAGTACTGATGTGCCAGCACGGTCCCGACGCGATATTTGCGCGCTTCACTGAGTAGGATCGCAAAACTTCCCGTGGTGAAGTTTTGAAACTCGTCGACGTAAAGAAAAAAGTCTGATCGCTGCTCCTCTGGCACGTCGGCGCGGCTCATAGCGGCCATTTGAATGCTACTCACCAGGAAAGCACCCAACAACGCTGAATTATCCTCACCCAACCGACCCTTGCTTAGGTTCACAATCAGGATTTTATGGTGATCCATGACGTGTCGCAGATCGAGCGAAGGCTTTTCACTTGTCACTACAGCCCGAATGCGGGTGTAGGTGAGGAAGGGTCTGACCTTGTTTTGTATCGAGGCAATCGCCTCGGTCCGATACGCCTCGCTCCAACACGCAAACTCATTCTGAAAAAAACCGCGAACAATGTCGTCCTTGATTCCGGCCACGAAATGCTCGCGAAAGAAGCGGTCGCCAAGCAGTTGCAACAGCGTTAAGAGATTTCCGCCTTGCTCCGCGACGGCAAACACGGCGTTGCGAAGTGTCTCTTCCAACCTCGGTCCCCAAGAGGTGTTTACCTTCTTGAATGCCGAAACGACTCCGCTAGTGACTTGATCGACTTTGCTGCGGTCCGGACAGGCAAGCGGATTGAATGGGACTGCATGCTCGGCGGCGGCGGGATTGAAATAAATTACGTCGTTGGTGCGAAACGACGGAACGACGCCCAGCAGCGACTCGGCTAAGTCGCCGTGCGGATCGATCAAACAAATTCCTAGTCCCTGGCGCATGTCCGAGGCCATCATGTTTTGAAGGAGCGTCGATTTGCCCATTCCGGTCTTGCCGACAATATAGACGTGTCGTCGGCGATCTTCGAGTAAAAGTCCGCACTGCCTCGTATCTTGTCGGAAGAGAACCCGGCCAAGAGGAACGCCTCCCGGAATTCCGCCGGTGGGGATTCCGGGCGGCGCTTCCAGTTCAGTAAACGGGGTTTGCCGCATTTTTTCGGTGGAAACCGTCCCAGTGGGCGGGTGCCACAGCGTGGCAAGTTCCTCATGGGATAGCAGGAACCGACGTTTCGTGTTTTCCGAGTGGCTCCGGCTCTCAAATGTCGCCAGTCGTGACCGGGTAAACGCGCCCAAAGCCCCTCGAAGCTGCCGCATCCGGTCGGCGGCCATTTTCTGGTGCGGGAGCGCGGTCTCGACTCGAATTGTCAGTGTTGCTTCAAACAGGTGCGAACCGACTTTTTCCGCTGCGGCTTGTAAGTCATCCTCGCGATCGTGCGTCCGGCTGGAAGTCACATCGAGCGGCGATCGGTGGGGTTCGTGGCGCCTGGCAACGATTTGTCCCAGTAGCCATGTCGCCCAGCCGCCCGGGCGAGTGACTCGCCGCGCAAAATACTCCGCGAGCCAGTGGTGCCGACGAAAGAACTCGCCATCGAGCTGGCGAATTGCGGTGCGAGCCGCATGTCGTCGATGCGCGCTGGCCACACGCACCGTCAGGATGACGGTCGAGCGCAGCTCGGACTCCGGCACTACGGCCTGAAGTAAAGAATTGATTGGATCAGCAAAGTTGCCATTGAGGAGATCTTCAAACTGGGCGTGCCTGAGTAGGGGATACAACTCAGGAGAAAGAAATAGCGTCTCCTCGCGCCGACTCCATCCGTTCGGTAACGTGTCATCATCGCAAGCGGTCAACGTGCATTGCGGATAGTTGGCCAGGAGCGGGCCACGGACAAGCGGCTCGACCGATTGCGGCAACCGCAGAAAGAGGCCCGCTTGGCCCTCCGATGAACCGAACTCGAGATTGATTTCGGTGCGGGATGGCAACGCCTGATGGATTGCGGCCAAGGCTTTTTCGGCGTACCGAGGTGACCGTTCATTGTTGGCCGGTGTCGCGAGGGCGATGCGCACGCGCGAAGCATAGCAAAAGGCCGCCCCGTCGGTTGTGCGTAAGGGACCAAGGCGGCCGCCGCGATTGCATTACCGCCTGCGACCGCTTTTCCTCGTCCGAAAGGGAGAAGGGACTCGGCTTGATACCCCAGTCGAGTCGACAGGAGAGCAACGCAGCCCGAGCAGGGTATCAGAAGCGGAGTGCAGGAACGTTCGTCGGCTGCAGGCGCACCGGCGTCAGCGCAAAACCCGCCGTGGGCTGAAGCGGCGTGAGACAGCGCCAAGCGCCGTGATGATCATTGAGCAGGGGCTCGAAGAGGGGATTGGTCGAGGCCAGGATTCTCGCTTGCGTTGCGGCTA
>JBKJSI010000214.1:0-7555 GCA_046595915.1 Pirellulaceae bacterium | reverse complement strand
CGCTCGCCGATGCCTTTAAGGCGGCAGGCTATGCGACGGGTGCTTTCGGCAAATGGCACAACGGCAGCCAGTGGCCCTATCATCCGATGGCCCGTGGCTTCGACGAGTACTTCGGCCACACCGCTGGGCATTGGGGCGAGTATTTCGACGCGCCGCTGGAGGAGAATGGCAAAATGATCCGCACCCGGGGCTACATCGTCGATGTCTGCACCGACCGCGCCCTCGCCTTCATGGATCGGCACAAAGACAAGCCCTTCGTCTGTTACATTCCCTTTTCCACGCCGCACTCGCCCTGGGCCGCGCCCGCGGCGGACTGGCGGCGATTCAAAGACAAGCCTATCACCCAAACCGCGACCATTCCGGCCAGTGAAGCAGCGGATGAAACGCGCTGCGCGCTCGCCATGATGGAAAACCAAGACGCCAACGTCGGCCGCGTGCTAGAACGCCTCAAACAACACGGCCTGCATGACAACACCATCGTCGTCTATTTCTCCGACAACGGCCCCAACAGCAACCGCTGGACCGGCGGTATGAAAGGCAAAAAAGGCGCCACCGACGAAGGGGGCGTACGCTCCGTCTGTTACATCCGCTGGCCGGCGAAACTGCCCGCCGGGCACAGCGTCACGCAGATCAGCGGCGCCGTGGACCTGCTGCCCACGCTGACCGCGTTAGCCGGTGTGAAGCGTGTCGGCGATAAGCCGCTCGATGGCCGCGATTTGACGCCGTTGCTTATGAAGAAAAGCACCGTGTGGCCGGAACGCATGATCTTCAACACCTGGGCCGCGGCAGCCAGCGTGCGCACGCAAACCCACCGCCTCGATGCCGCGGGCAAGCTCTACGACATGATTGCCGATCCTGGCCAAACCAGGCCGATCAACGACCAGCAGCCCGAACTCGCCGCAAAACTCACCGCCGCTGTGAAGGCCTGGCGCCAGGATGTTCATGGAGCCGCCGCAGCAGACGCTGCTTCGGCACAGGCGCAAGGCGGCATAAAGAAAGGGGCGGGCGGCGGCGGCGGGAATGCCGTCGATCCACGCCCCATCCCCGTCGGCTACCGCGAATTTCCGATCACCATGCTGCCCGCCCGCGATGGCGAGCCACGCGGCGGCGTGCAGCGCAGCAGCGGAGCGCCAAACTGCTCTTACTTCGTGAACTGGACCGGCAAGAACGATGGCATGGTCTGGCTGCTCGATGTCCACACCGCCGGCAGCTACGCTGTCACGATCGACTACACCTGCAAAGTCCCGGACGCAGGCTCTACCATCGAGCTGACCTTCCAGGACGCCAAACTCAGCGGCAAAGTCGCCCCAGGCTGGGATCCGCCGCTGTACACGAATCAAGACACGCTGCCCCGCCCGCATGGTGAAAGCCAGATGAAGGACTTTCGCACGCTCGATCTCGGCCGGATCACCCTGCCCGCCGGAAAGGGCCCTCTCACCCTCCGCGCCATCGACATTCCCGGAGCCACCGTCATGGATGTCCGCCGCATCACACTCACCCTTCTCCCGTGAACTCTATGAAAAGACTGCTCACAACTCTCTTCGCCACCGCGTCGTTTCTGAGTTTGGCCACGGTATTGGCTGCGCAGCCCAATATCGTCTTCTTTCTCGTAGACGATCTCGGCCAGCGTGATCTGGGTTGCTACGGCAGCTCGTTTTACGAAACGCCGAATCTCGACCGTCTAGCGAAGGAGGGTGCGCTGTTCACGGACGCCTATGCCGCCTGTCCGGTCTGTTCCCCCACGCGGGCCAGCATCATGTCCGGTCAGTGGCCGCAACGAACGGGCATCACCGACTACATCGGCGCGTCGACCAAGCCTGAACAGTGGAAACGCAACACCAAGTCGCTTCCCGCGCCATACACCGACCGACTCGCGCTCGACACGCCGACGCTGGCGAAGGCCATGAAGGGGGCGGGTTACGCCACGTTCTTCGCGGGCAAATGGCATCTCGGACCGGAAGGCTGGTGGCCGGAGAATCAGGGCTTTGACATCAACATGGGCGGCATCGACCGCGGCGGGCCGTATGGCGGGAAAAAGTACTTTTCGCCCTACGGCAACCCGCGTCTCACCGACGGCCCGGACGGCGAACACCTGCCGGACCGGCTCGCGACCGAGACGGCGAAGTTCATCGAGACCCACAAAGACCGACCGTTCTTCGCCTACCTCTCGTTCTATTCCGTCCACACGCCGCTGATCGCGCGGGACGATTTGCGGAAAAAGTATGAGGAGAAACGCGATCGCCTCGGCCTCACGGAGAAATGGGGCCGCGAATACGAACGGGACGTGCGGCTGGTGCAAGAGCATGCGGTCTATGCGGCGATGGTGGAGGCAATGGATCTGGCCGTCGGCAAAGTGTTGGCCAAGCTGGATGAACTCGGCCTGCGCGACAACACGCTGGTCATCTTCACCAGCGACAACGGCGGCCTGTCGACGAGCGAAGGCTGGCCCACTTCGAATCTTCCCCTGCGCGGCGGCAAAGGCTGGATGTATGAAGGCGGAATTCGCGAGCCGCTGCTCGTCCGCTGGCCGGCCGTGGTGAAAGCCGGCAGCGTCTTCGGGACGCCCGTCAGCAGCCCAGACTTTTTCCCGACACTGCTCGAAGCAGCCAACGCGAAACCTCAACCCGACCAGACGCTCGATGGCATGAGTCTCATGCCGGTTTTCAAAGGCGGCACTCCGCCGGAACGTCCGCTCTTCTGGCACTATCCGCATTACGGCAATCAAGGCGGCGCACCCAGCGCGGCCATACGTCGCGGCGATTGGAAGCTAATCGAGTGGCAGGAGGACGGTCGCACGGAACTCTTCAACCTCGCGAAAGATCTGAGCGAACAGAACGATCTCGCTGGGAAAGAACCGCGGCGAGTGACGCAACTGCGCGACGAATTGCACGTCTGGCAACAAGATGTCGGTGCGAAGTTTCCGATCGACAATCCGGACTTTGACGCCAACAAGCCCAGTGGTCGCGAGGCGAAACGCCCGACAGCTCAAGCAGGGAAGAAGTAAGTGATGAGCCAAAATCAATCCGATAAAAGTGATCGAGGTTTTCAGCGAGACTTCGAGCAGCCCGTCTCTACCGGCACGCAACGCAGCGCGGTTTGGGACGGTTCGCAACCGGTGTTCTCGCTGTTGCTGCCCGACGCGGGCTATTACATCGGCGAAACTTACAAAGTCTGGAGCCCCGGTTCGCCGAACGACGCACCGTTTGGCGCGGGCAAACATGCTTACGAAAAAGCGGGAGGTCGCTTCAATCAGTTTTCGCAGAACGTCACGAAGATGGTCACCGAGGGCCGTTCCACCGATGCCGCCAAGCAATCGCTGTACGACGAAGTGCTGGGGAACTTCAACGCCTTCCTCGCCGCGCGGCCGGCCGATCGAGCGATCCGCACTCTCGATTCTCTCTACATCGTCAATTTCAAACCGGACCGCTGGCCGCTGGGCGATCCGTATCGGCTCGATGGCGACAATCCACCGACTGCCGAGGAACTGGCCGAAGAAACTCGTGTTTCGCTGCCGGATGAAGACGCCGGTCCTGCCAAGGCTTGGCTCGTCGGCGTGCGTAACGACCCGAAGTGGAAGACGCATTTCGATTGGGGCTATGGCAAGCGTCCGCGCGAAGAGTTGTACGATTTCCGGGTGGACCCTCAGCAAACGAAGAACGTCGCCGCCGACCTGCTCTACGCCGAATCGCGAGGCGAATTGGAAAAGCGTCTCATGGATGAACTCCGGCGCACCGGAGATCCGCGTCTCGTGGACGAGGGCAAGTTCTTCGAAACTCCGCCGCTGGCCGGACCAGTTCAGGAAGAAGAAGTCCCGAAAAAGAAAACACTAGGAAGTAACAACCTCAGTTCAGGATACCTCTTTGCATGAAGAAGCTGCTGTGCGTCCTCCTCGGTTTGCTGGCGACGATGTCACGAACCGACGCCGCCGACAAACCCAACATGGTGTTCATTCTCTCGGACGATCAGGCGTGGACCGATTACGGATTCATGGGACACAAGCAGATCGAGACGCCGAACCTCGACAAGCTTGCCGCGCGCAGTGCGGTATTCTCACGCGGCTATGTTCCGACGGCGCTGTGCCGACCGTCGCTGGCTACGTTGATCACCGGTCAGTATGCCCATCAGCACAAGGTCAGCGGAAACGACCCCGCCTTGCTGCCCGCTTTGAGTTCGGCGGTCGGCGCCAAAGGCAAGGTCATGCGTCAGGCAGCCGGTGAATCGCCCGAGTACGCCGCCCTGCGAACGAAACTGATTGGCAAGTTTTATGAACATCCGTCGCTAACAAAACTGCTTGGCGAGCAGGGTTATCTCAGTCACCAATCGGGCAAGTGGTGGGAAGGCGATCCCAAGCGAGCTGGTTTCACGCATGCCATGACGCGCGGCTTTCCGCAGCCGGGCGGTCGCCACGGCGACGAGGGCCTGAAGATCGGCCGCGAAGGGATGCGGCCCGTGTTCGATTTCATGGACCACGCGGTCGCGGAGAAGAAGCCGTTCTTCATCTGGTACGCCCCGTTCCTGCCGCACTCGCCGCACAATCCGCCCGACCGATTGTTTCAGAAGTACAAGGCCAAAGGGATCGCCTCGGACCATGTCGCCAGGTACTACGCGATGGTCGAGTGGTTCGATGAGACTTGCGGACAATTGTTCGACAAGCTCGAAGAGAAGGGCCTCGCGCGGAACACGCTGATCGTTTATGTCGGCGACAATGGCTGGATTCAGCAGGAAGACGGCGCCAGTTACGCGCCGCGATCAAAGCAATCCGCCAATGAAGGCGGTATTCGACAGCCGACGATGTTTTGCTGGCCGGGTGTGATCCAGCCCGGCGAACGCGGCCAGCAACTTTGTTCGAGCATCGACATCGTGCCGACCGCGCTGGCGGCGGCGGGTGCGAACAGTCCGACTAAACTGCCCGGCTATAACCTGTTGCCGGTTCTCCAGTCCGGCCAACCGACGCCGCGCCAGGACGTCTTCGGCGAAACTTTTGCCCACGACGTGGCGAACATCGATCGGCCGGAGGACAGCCTGCTGTACCGCTGGGTGATCGAAGGCCGTTGGAAATTACTGCTCACCTACGACGGAAAACTGGGGCGTTACGCCAACAGCCACCCGCGCACAGAGAAACGCCCGCAACTATTCGACCTGCTCGCTGACCCGCACGAGAATCACAACCTCGCCGCTCAGCATCCTGAGGTCGTCGCCCGTCTGGCCGCCCGTGTGCAAGAGTGGTGGCCCGTCACCGAGCGCCAGGTGCTGACCCAGTGGACTGACGAACCGGGAAAGTGGAAGTAAGGCTGTCGTGAATGATCGGCTCAAAGTATGAATTCATCGAAATACCGGCGATTCGAGCAACTGCAAACAATCTGCTGAAGAGAATTCTTATGAAACACATGCACTTTCTCGTTCTGCTGGCTGGCCTTGGCGTGCCGGCGATGGCCGCTGACGAGAAACCGCCGAACATCGTCATCCTTTACGCCGATGATATGGGCTTCGGCGATCTCGGCGCGAATAATCCCGCATCGAAAATCCCCACGCCGCATCTGGACAAGCTCGCCTCCGAGGGCATGCGATTCACGGACGCGCACAGTTCGTCCGGGATCTGCACGCCGAGCCGATACGCTTTGCTGACCGGGCGGTTTCACTGGCGAAAGTTTCACGGCATCGTGAACGCGTTCGACAAACCGGCGCTCGATGAAGCCGAGCTGACTCTGCCGGAGTTGCTCAAGTCGAAAGGCTACCGCACCGCGTGCATCGGCAAGTGGCATCTGGGTTGGAACTGGTCCGACATTCAGCGGCCCGGTGCGAAACCGGAGGGCAACGCCAAAAACCCCAGCAAGGTCTTTCCCCCCGCCGCCTTCGATTGGTCAAAGCCGGTTTCTGGCGGCCCGCTTTCGCATGGCTTTGATTATTATTTCGGCGACGACGTGCCGAACTTTCCGCCCTACGCCTGGATCGAAAACGATCGCGTCATCACCGTCCCGTCCGAACCGCTGACGATCACGCCCCAGACCAAAGAAGGCAACTGGGAAGCGCGTCCCGGCCCGATGACGCCCGGCTGGGATTTCTACGCCGTCGTGCCGCGCTTGCGTGATGAGGCGGTGAACTGGATCGGCCGCCAGCGAGGTCAGGACAGCCCGTTCTTCCTGTATGTGCCGTTCAACTCGCCGCACGCGCCGATCGTGCCCACCGACGAATTTACTGGCAAATCGCAAGCAGGCGGCTTCGGCGACTTCATGACACAAACGGACGATGCTGCCGGACGCATCCTGCAGGCGCTGGCTGACAACGGTTTTGCCGACAATACGATCGTCCTCTTCTCTGCCGACAACGGCGCGGAACACTATGCCTATGAGCGGCTCCGCAACTTTGACCATCGCAGCTCCGGCCCGTTGCGCGGCTTGAAGCGCGATCTCTATGAAGGGGGCCACCGCGTTCCGTTCGTCGTGCGCTGGCCCGGTGTCGTGAAGCCGAACAGCGTCAGCGAGGCCCTTGTCAGTCAAGTGGACATCATGGCGACGCTGGCGGCCGCCGTGGGCGCTGATCTTCCCGCCAGCACCGCCCACGACAGCCACAACCTGCTCGTCGTGTGGAAAAAGAATGCTCGCAGCCCGCGCCGCAGTATCGTCCACAACACCATGCAAGGCGCCTATGCAGTGCGTCACGAGAATTGGCTGCTCATCGATGCGAAGACCGGCGCTCACAGCAAAGTCCCGCCCTGGTTCGACAAAGAAAACGGCTACTCGGAAGACGACCAGCCCGGCGAACTGTACGACCTAAGCACGGACCTCGCGCAGAAGATCAACCTGTACGCCAAACAACCTGCCAAGGTCGCCGAACTCGCGGCAGTCATGAACGCCATCCGCGCCCGTGGCCAGGTGCGCTAACCCTTATCGTAGACATCCCATGATTTCTCGTCTCCTCACGATCCTGTTCGTTTTCCCCTTCGCTTTCAGCTACGCGCGTGCCGCGGAGGCGGCGAATCCCAACATCCTATTCGCGATCGCGGACGACTGGGGGCTGCACGCGGGCGCTTATGGCACGCCGTGGGTGAAGACGCCCTCGTTCGACCGCATCGCGCGGGAAGGACTCCTGTTCCGGAACGCCTACACGCCGATGGCGAAGTGCGCGCCTTCGCGAGCCATCGTGCTGACCGGACGGCATCTCTGGCAGAACGAAGAAGCCGCGAATCACATGGCGGTGTTTCCGCCCAAGCTCAAAAGCTGGCCCGAAGCATTAATGGAACAGGGCTGGCACATGGGAATCACCGGCAAAGGCTGGGGACCGGGCATCGCCAACGATGCCGATGGCAAGCCGCGCCTCATCACCGGCCAACGTTTCGAAAAACGCAAGGCCGAGCCGCCCGCAAAAGCGATGGGCAACAACGACTATGCCGCAAACTTCATCGACTTTCTCGATGCCGCCCCGAAGAACGCCCCGTGGTGTTTCTGGTATGGCTGTACCGAGCCGCATCGAGCGTATGAGCTCCAAGCGGGCGCCAATAAAGGGGGCAAGAAACTCTCGGACATCGACCGCGTTCCCGCCTACTGGCCCGATCACG
>JBKJSI010000699.1:0-8442 GCA_046595915.1 Pirellulaceae bacterium | reverse complement strand
GGGCGGCTTCGTCGCCCAGCATGATTTACGTCGATCGACTGCTCAGTTTTAATCGCCACGAACTACTGCTCGATGCGAATCGCAAAGCGCTCACCGCTCAACGGCAGAAGATCGTTGAGGAGATCGAAGTGCGGCGATTAGCTTTGGTTGAGGCGGATCGCGACGTGAAGGCGTTAGAGAAGTTGCGGGAGCGACAAGAGCGAGATCAGCAAATTGCCAGTGACCGGCGTGAACAAGCCGAGATCGACCAGACGGCGCTGATCCGCAGCTTTGCCGCAAGGGGCACACCATGAGCACCATCGCTGCGCCGCCGGTGAAAGCAACGCGTGTTTCGCCTACTGAGGCCGCGTGGAAGATACTTTGCGCTTTCTGTCTGGCGACCTTGATTGCCGAGGGCGCGATGCTGGGTCTAGCCTGGCAACGTGGCTGGCTTCGGGGCGACCGATTGCAGCGCGCAAAGGAGGCATTCTACGGCGTAAAGCGACGAGAGATTCGGACGCGACTCGCGAGCGCAAGAAGTTCCGATGGGACCGATCTGAAGGATCGAAAACTTCGCGAGCGCGTTTTGCGGATTAGTGATATACCCATACGCACCCTCGTCGCACGGCGCGATTCGATTGAGAGCAATGTGGACCGCAATTCGCTACGGATCGAGCAGGCACGCTACGAACAAACACGGGTTGGTTTTGATCAGGCGCTCGACGCCGATATTCAAAAGCTTGAAAACGCTGCGATGGATTCTCTGCAGGGTTTATTGGAGCAATTGCCGCCGCGAATCGCGAAAGAACACTTGATGCTGATGCTTACGGCGCCGGGGGATAATGATCCCAAGCAAGCGCTCAATGACGCTGTTTCGGTACTTCGTCGACTGTCGCCGGATCGTCGCCGAAAGATTTTTTCCGAGTTTCAATCCAAGGAAGAGTCGGCGCAAGTGGAAGCAATGCTAAGGCGAATTCGGGAAGTCGAGGCACAGCCGGATGCGTCTCCTGAGGCGCCGCCTAGTAATGCGCCGAAGAGTGCGCCAGCAACGTCTGGTGCGCCGGGAGGATTACCCCCATGAGTTGGCTCTCCAAGGTCGCCTTCGTGGGTCAATGCATCGTGGTCGGCACGGTATTCGCTCAGGCGTTGGCTGTTGGCTCGGTTTTCTTGCGGGGAGATATCAATCGTCCCAAGGCGAAGGCGATCGTGCGCGCGCTTGACGGAGTGGATGTCGAGGTGATCCGCGATACCCTGGCGCTTCGCAACGAAGTCATTGATTTAGATGTCTCTAGTTTTGATGAAATGATCGAGAATCGCATTGCTGAACGTCTCGACTTCGACCTGCGCGAGACCTCTCTGGAGAAAGGACGGCAAGAAACAACCGAATTACAAGAACGCCTCAAGTCTGCAGGCGAGAGGTACGAAGTATTGAAGCGGCAGTTCGATGCGAACTACTCCAGGCTCTCGCAAGGCGCGGCGGACGAACGCCTTTTAGAGTTGCAAGAGAATCTCGAATCGATGCGACCGGCTCAAGCCAAGGAGCAGATACAGCGTCTGCTCGCAGGCAAGTCGGAGGATGCCTTCCTCAATGATGTGGTTTCGATTTTCAAAACCATGTCGGCGGACAAGCGTAAGAAGCTTCTGGCCGAGTACCAGGCTCCCGAGGAGACTCAGCTCTTGGCCAAGGTGCTCGACCGAATTCGCCGCGGACTGCCTGACTTGCTGTTGTTTCGCGAAACGAGAGAAAAGCTCCGCGTTGGCCATGACGCGGGCGGAAAGGCGAACCCGCCATGATTCCCCCTGTCACCGAGAAAGCGGTTACGGCAATTCCGGAGAACAAATCCTCCGAATTGTCACGACGAGCCGTCGTTTCGGGTGACACGTTTTCCGCCCATTTGCGAGCGCCCAAGCCGAATCGAACGGAGTCTGTCAAAGAGCCTGCCCGACCCACCACTCAAGAATCAAATCGGGGCAAGAAGTCGCCAAGGCCAGATACCACTGATCGCTCCGATTGTGAGACCCATTGCGCGGATGCTCCAGACGAGAAGCCCGTTGTTTGCAGAGAGAAGGATCTGCTGGAGCCTGAGGAAGAGCCCGCTCGGGATGAGAATGGGGGCGAGGCAGCGATATCGCCGGCTCTTGTCCACATCATGCCGGTACAGACAGCACCGGAACTGGAAACTTCAGAACAGATCGCCTTGATCGAGAATTTGCCAGTCTCTTTGGAGGCGGAGTCAACACCCACGCTTTCCGCCGCAAGTTTAAGTAGCACCACGCCAAGCGACGGTGTTGAAAGTAGTTCGGCCCAAGAGGCAATTGCTGCATCGGCGGTGAGTATTGTTGCCGAGGCAGCTGGCGATGCGAGCGCAGCGAGCGTTCAAAACGATGTGACAGTTGCTGTCGAAAGGTCGTTTGACGTTTCGGCGAATGCGAACGCGAGTACAAGTCTCCAAGAGCAGACGGGGATCGTTACGATCACGGATGGGCGTGTCATTGTTCCGATGACGAAGGAGACTTCTTCCTCACTCTTGAATTCCACGCCGACCGTCGCCGCAGCTCAGGTTGCGTCTGTGGAGAGTAAAGAACAGCCGTTCGAAGCGGTGGTGAAGTCAGGTGAATTGCTAACGCCGTCGGAGGAAGCTAGTGCGCCGGCATTACTCTCTGCTGCCTCGGAAACGAGGCAGGCGAAAGCACCAGGCAAAGTGAGCTTTGCGCGATACCTGTTTGGCGAGGCGAACTCGCCTTCTACCGTCGACGAACCGGTCGGGTCCACGCCGTCGATGACCGATCTGGCGCTCAGCGGCGACCTCGTCGATCCGAGTGCCGCCAAGGAAGAAGCGGCGACGCCCCGAACGGAACCCCCAGCGCGAAGCGATGCCAATCCGATCATGTCGCCTGCGGATGCGGCGCAAGCTGCGGCCTCGACTTTGCCGCCGACTTTGCGAAGGCATATGGAAGCGCGTGGCGGCGGAAGTGTGACCACTCCGCCAAGTGCGCCGATCTCCGATTCTCAGCACGCACGACTCTTGCAACGGGTTCAGCGGGCCTTTCGCGCCGCTGAGGAAAAAGGGAGCGAAATTCAGATTCGGCTTAGCCCGCCTGAGTTGGGCTCGATGAAGCTTGAATTGAGCCTCACCTCAGGTGTGCTTACCGCCAAGCTGGAGGTGGAAACCCAGCGGGCGCAGACGATTTTACTAGATAGCTTGCCGCAATTGAGAGAACGGCTTGCCGAGCAAGGGATTCGCATCGAGAAATTCGATGTGAACCTTCAGCAGCGAGATTCAGGCGGTCAACAACCACAACAACAACCTTTTCAACCGGAACGCAGTCCACGTTCATCGAGCGCGGGCTCCCGCGCGGCGGCTGAAACTAACACGAATGAATCTCGCATTCCCCAGCGCGCATCTTTCGATCCGACGCGGCTGAATGTGATTGTCTGAAAATACCCACGAAGGATCCATCGCCATGTCACAAATTCCCTCCGGCTCCGCCACTAGCGGCAGTTCCTCCAGTTCATCGAGCACTAGCTCGAAGGGCACGAATGATCTGCGCGAAGTTGATATGGATGGATTCTTGAAGCTTCTCATCGCGCAGATGGCGAATCAGGATCCGCTGAGTCCGATGGAAAACACGGAGATCATGCAGCAAATCAGCCAGATTCGCTCGATCAGTGCAACCGACAAGTTAACCGAAACCCTCGATTCGGTGCTGATGGGCCAAAACCTATCCACGGCCAGTAGCATGATCGGCAAGAAGGTTACCGCGCTCACCGACGACGCCAAAGATGTTACGGGTCTGGTGGATCGTATTTCTGTGGAGGCAGATCCGGATGGGGGAAATCGCAAGCTTCGCGTTGTGATCGGCAATCAGAAGGTGGATTTGAAGAACATCCGGGAAGTCGTCACGGCGTAGGTTGGCCACAATGGAATTCCTCGCTGAGCAGGCGAGGGGCACTTTGAATCAGTCACCAGCGCCGCCAGGGGAGCACTTGGGCGGTAAACCATAAGGAAGATGACATGGGTTTGGCATCCGCACTTTCTACCGCTCTGACCGGACTGAGCGCTGCTGAAGCGCAGGTCGACGTCGTCGGCAACAATCTGGCGAACTCGCAAACGGTGGGCTTCAAGTCGAGCAAAGCCGTCTTCGCGACGCAATTTTTGCAGACGCAGAGCCTTGGCGCCGCGCCAACGGAAGGCTCCGGCGGTGTGAACCCTCGGCAAATCGGCCTGGGAACCAAGGTTGCAGAGATCACGCCGGACTTTACTCAGGGAACGATTCAGATCAGCAACAGCCCTTCTGATCTGGCGATCCAGGGGGATGGGTTCTTCATTGTACAAGGAGCGAGCGGCGAGCCGCTTTACTCCCGCAACGGCATCTTCAAGCTCAATTCACAAAATGAACTCGTCTCCACGACGGGAAATCGTTTGATGGGTTATGGGATCGACGATACGTATACCGTTCAACGAACGGAGCAAGTACCGCTGACGATTCCGCTTGGTTCGGCTGCCGTGGCCCAAGTGACGCGGAATGTATTTCTGGAGGGTACGCTGACACCGACCGGAGATGTCGCCGACACCGCGCAAATCATTCAGTCGGTCACTTTGGGCGATTCTTCCGTTCCTCGACCTGACTCGAGTCTGACAGATATCGGAGTCGCGCCCGTTCCATTATCGTCGGGCGTTGCTGTCAACAGTAACTTCAATGAAGGCGGCGGCGGCACGCTCACGAGCGGCGACGTTTATCAGTATCGCTTTGTCTACGTTGATGCTGCTGGGAAGGAAACGCTTGCATCCGATCCATTGTTGGTCACCGTGGGAAATGGCAACGGCACACCGAATGATTCTTCGATTCAGCTTGCCGGATTACCAGCGGCGGCGAATGGCTATACCTCGGTCAATGTCTATCGCACGGCGGCGAACGGCAACGACTTCTTCCAGCTAGCCACGGTCGCTGCAGGAAGCACCTATGTCGACAATGGGAACACCGCCCTGTCCACCACGCCGCTCGATACCAGCAGCATCAATGGCAACTATACCTATATCGTGACCTTCGCCCGCGCGGGCGAGCAAGAAAGCCGTCCTTCGTTACTCATTGGGCCACAGAACGTGGTGAATGGTCGCATTCATCTCGATGATCTGCCGGTTCCGCCGACGCCTGGACCGACGGACTCCTTCCCGGCTTACAACAAAGTGCGAATCTACCGCAACCTAGCGTCCGATTCGTCGAAATACTATTTGGTCGACGAAATCGACCCAGGTGAAGACTACACCGACACCAAATCGGACGCCGCCATCTCGAACCTGAGTTCGGTTGGAAATCAACTGATCGATCTCGACGGCCCGAAGGTCGGCAGCAACACGCTGCTGACCAACATGATTCGTCGAAGCGGAGTCGTCGATTCGGAGAATCTCTTCGCGGTTGGATCGCTCTCCTTCGCGCCCAAGAAGGGTGGTCGTGGCCTCGAAGCGAAAGAGTTTGAAATTACAGCGACCTCCACGCTGGGTGACTTGCTTGAGTTCATGAACCAGTCGATGGGCATTCAGAATAGCGCTAGTGGTGAGAGCAACCCGATTCCTCCTTCGCAGAATAATTTACCCGGCGCCACACTCGCCACGATTTCGGCTGGATACACGATCACCGAAGATGGACAACTGCGTTTTGTTTCCAACAACGGCGTCGACAATGCGCTGGAAATTGGCCTTTCGGCCTTCAAACTTACCGATACCAATAAGAACGTGTCGACTCCCAACATCGGGTTTGGCACGATTCAAGAGGCGGCGGGCACGTCAACGGTGACCGATTTTGTGGCTTATGACAGCCTTGGCATCGGCCTCAACGTGCGCGTAACAGCGGTCTTAGAGCAGAAAACCAACTCCGAAACCGTTTATCGTTGGTTTGCCGATTCGGCAGACAATGAGGCGTTAGATGGTTCGCCTGGCATTTCGGTGGGAACCGGCCTGGTCACCTTTGATGGTGAAGGCAACTTCATCTCGGGCTCGAATCTTTTGGTGTCGATCAAGCGCGATCAAGGGCCTTCTGCGTCTCCCTTAGAATTCAAGCTCGATTTCTCGAAAGTCTCTGGACTTGCAGCGAATCGTGCGAGCCTCTCCGCCGCAAGACAAGATGGTTCGCCTTCCGGTCAGCTCACTAGCTACATCATTGGCGAAGATGGCCTCATTCGCGGAGTGTTTAGCTCCGGTGTGACGCGAGATCTGGGGCAGATACGTTTGGCGCGGTTCGCGAACCCGATCGGCCTTGAACAACGCGGCCAGAACATGTTCGCTCAAGGCGTCAACTCCGGCTTGCCGATCGTCGCCGACCCGGGTGATCAGGGTGTCGGGTCGCTCGTTTCGGGCGCCACGGAATTGTCGAATACGGATGTCGGTCGAAATCTGATTGACCTCGTCCTCGCGACCACCCAGTATCGCGGCAACTCACGAGTGATCTCCACCGCGCAGGAGCTGCTCGACGAATTGCTGAATTTGAGACGGTAAACGATTGTCCCCACTCGGTGTCGGCGGTGGCCTGGAGGGGATATGACGATCAAAGCGAAAGTGCGGCTGCGAATGAGAATGCCGCCGCACTGGGTGTGACCTAGATTTGAGTACATTTCGCCTCGCGGCGAGGAAGGTGCGACGAATGATCAAGCTGACTCGGCTCGATGGAGAGACATTTCTCCTCAATGCCGATTTGATTCGATATGTCGAGCACCGCCCGGACACGTTCATTACCCTCACTTCCGGGGATGTGATGGTTGTGAAGGAATCGCTAGACGAGGTAATGGAACGTTCGATTCGTTATCAACAACAAAAACACCTAACACCTTCACCCTATTCCCTCGACGCTGACAGGTCTTACTAATCGTTATGGATATTGCCACCATTATCGGACTGTTGCTTGCGTTCAGCATGATGTACGCATCCATCGTCATGGGTGGCGGTCGACTGTCGTCATTCTGGGACACCGCAAGTGTGCTGATGGTGTTCGGCGGCACCGCCGGCGCGATCTTGATGGCATTTCCTTTGAAGACCTTGCTGAAAGCGCCTAAAGCGATGCTCAAGATCGTTTTAAACAAGTCGGACAATCCCAAGGATACGATCGGTCTGATCGTATCCTTAGCGGAAACAGCTCGAAAAGATGGACTATTGGCTCTCGAATCACGGATCGAAGAAATCAAGAACCCGTTCGTGAAACTTGGAATTCAAATGGCCGTCGACGGGACACGTCCCGAGGTGATCGAAGACGTGCTACGAACGGACATGGAATCGATGGCGCTTCGTCATAAAGAGGGTAAAGCGGTTGTTGATCAAGTCGGCCGATTTGGTCCCGCCTTTGGCATGATCGGCACCTTGATGGGCCTGATCATTATGTTAGGTAATATGTCCGACCCCTCGAAAATCGGCGCCGGCATGGCGGTCGCCCTCATCACGACGCTGTATGGCGCCGTGCTCTCGAACGCGATGTTCCTTCCGTTCGCCGAAAAACTCGCCTTCGTCAGTAAACAAGAGATCATTGGCCGAGAGATTGCAATTCGCGGTATCATGGCTTTGCAATCAGGTGAAAACCCTCGCTTGATCGAGCAAAAACTCCGTACTTGGCTCGCGCCGAAGCTCCGCGTCTCCGATCAAAAGGAGGCTGCGTAGACAAATGGCGATTGAAGAAGATCCACCAGCTGGCGTCCCTGAATGGGTCGTTTCGTTTGGCGATATGATGTCGCTACTGCTTACCTTTTTCATCATGCTGGTTTCGATGAGCGAAATGAAAAAGGATGACAAGTTTCAAGCGGTCGTTGACTCGCTCAGAGAACAGTTTGGCGATTCGCTCGCGGCGGTCATGGTGCAGTCGGGTGAGTTGCGCCCGCCGAACGGGCGAATTGCTAAGTTGACCAAAACGGCGAAGCACCAGCGCGAAGAATTGATGAAGGGAAGTAAGGTAAGCGGTCCAAAAGGGGACTTCGATCGCGTCGAAGTGATTCGACCGGGCAAGCGCTCCGGCGTCGGCGCCGTGATCTACTTTGATGAAAAAGATGCACTTTTGACGGAAGATTCGAAAGAGAAACTGCGACAACTTAACGACGAGATTGCGGGAAAGCCGCAAAAAATCGAGGTTCGCGGTCACACTTCTTTGCGGCCGTTGGAGCCGGGAGGGACATTTGCAGACCACTGGGCGCTAGCCTATGAAAGGGCGCGAATCACGATGCAGTTCCTGGAAAAGGACTTAGGTGTCGATCCACGCCGAATTCGAATCACCAGTGCAGGTGCGAACGAATCCGTGGCGACGATTGCCGACTCTCAAGTATTGCCTCATAACGCGCGAGTCGAGGTGATGGTGCTGGAAGAGGTTACCGCCGATTTGCGTGTAGACGATCGTAATATCACGACGCCTCCGGGCGATACTCCCGGTGAAGGTGAGAATGGAAAAGAAAAAGTAACCCCTTCCGCCTCTGAAGCGGAGAAGAAAAAG
>JBKJSI010000465.1:0-5641 GCA_046595915.1 Pirellulaceae bacterium | reverse complement strand
TGACGGGTGCGTCGTAGATGCGACTTCCATGTTCGGCGGTCCAGAGAATTTCGCCTGACTTGCGGTCGAAGGCGCGAAGGACGCCTTGGTCGTCGCCCGCGACAATCTGATTGTCATCGAGGAGGATGGAGCCAAAGCCATTGCGATTGTCCGTCGTTTCGGCTTGCCACTCGACCCTAGGCGTGACAGCCATATCCTTTTGGGCGAAGGTCGCGATGGGCGAGAGTGCTAGTGTGACCGCGAAAATGATAGGGACGTTATGAAGTTGGTTAGTCATGTGAATGCTGAGTGTTATGGAGTGGTCGAATTCCCTTGCTGGCGCGTCGGGCTAACGGGTCCACCGATTGAGCTAACGAGATTCTTCCCAAATCTTTTTGAGAAGAGCGTGGATTTCGGGTTCGGCCTGCATCAGCTCTGCCCGATTGAAGGGATAAAAATCATTCACGCCAAAATACGATTCCGTTAGCTCCGCGAAGAACTCCTTTTGATTCGTCAATCCATAATGCCAAGTCTTATGGCCATTGATGTGCAGGATGCTTTCATAGACGCCGCGTTCTTTGAAGCGGATGTAGGCGGCTTTGATTTCTTCGTTTTCGAAATCAAGCACTTGGTCGTGGTAGGCGTGGGCCAGTTCGTGCAGGAGTGACCAAGGTTGGATGCGCTGATGATCTTTGCTTGCGTAGTCGCGGGCGAAGGGAATGTGGACGACTTTGGCGAGGGCTTCGCTATAGCCATTGTTTTTTAACCAGCCGGCGCTGGGGTGGTATTGGGCGGACGTGAGTTTGCCGTGGGTGAGGTCGAGTTGGATGGGGACTTTGCGGAGGCGATCGACCTTGTCCTTGGGGAGCATGAGCACGATGTCCGCGAGGCGGCGGTCGATGAGGCTCAGGGTTTCTTGGCCTTGCATTTCGTGCTCGCCAGAAAGGAGTCGTTCGTCGACTTTGATTGTCCAACCGTGAAGCGCTTTTGACTGGTGCGCACTCGGCAGCGGCGGGGGCTCATTCGCGCTACAAAGCTGCGTTGTGGCGATGAGGAAAACTATCAGCAGGATCGATCGCATTGGCGGCTCAGAGGAGTGAAGGAGATTGCCCTCTATGATACATGGTGGCTGGATCGATGGCGGCGCGTCGATCACACTAGGGGCCGTGTTCCGATACGTCCTACTCGCGACCACGTTGACCATCATCCATGCAAACGCGATTTGTCTCCAGCGTTGTTCTCTTCTTTGTTGTGGGCCTGTCCTCGTGGGCAATGCCACCGGCCACACTGGGTCAGGAACTCGATAAGGTTCTCTTGAAGCAGCGGATTTCCACGCTCGTGCAGAACACGCGCGCTAGAGGGGATGCGGCACGAGGGGCGATTTTATTTCATCAGCCGCATTTAGCGTGCAACAAATGTCACTCGGTTACAGATTCGTCTGAGGGGAAGCCTGGGCCGGAGCTAACGAAACTCGGCGCGGATGTGCGCCCGGAGCATTTGATTGAGTCGATCCTGGCGCCGTCGAAAACGATTCGAAAGGGTTTTGAGTCGACTTTGATTCAGTTGACTGATGGCAGGTCGATCACCGGGCTGATCGTCAAGGAAACGCCGGACCTCGTGCAGTTGCGCGATGCGGAAGGACGAGAGCATTCGATCAAGCCGAGCGAAATTGAGGAGCAAAAGCTCACGCCAACTTCCTTGATGCCGGCGGGACTTGTCAATGTCTTTGCGAGTGAAGATCAGTTTTTCGATCTAATGCAGTATGTGCTCGAAGTTCACCAGGGAGGCGTCAAGCGTGCAAAAGAGCTTCAGCCTGCCGCGTCGATGTTGGTTTTGAAAATTCCGGAGTATGAGAGCCACGTCGATCATGCAGGGTTGATTCAGGGATGGAACAAGGATTCGTACGCTCGGGGCGAAGCGATCTACAAGCGGTTTTGCATCAACTGCCATGGAACAAAGGATGCGCCGGGGTCATTGCCGACGTCGCTCAAGTTTGCGAGCGGGGCGTTTAAGAATGGGAGTGATCCGCACTCGCTCTATCGAACGCTGACTTATGGCATGGGGCAGATGGCGGCACAAACGTGGATGGTTCCGCGACAGAAGTATGACGTGATTCATTATATTCGCGAGGCTTATTTAAAGCCGCACAATCCGAGTCAGCTCTTTGCGGTGCATGACGGATATTTGGCGAGACTCCCCAAAGGAGATACGAAGGGGCCGGAGCCGAGCACCGTCGAACTCTGGTCTCAAGCTGACTATGGAACATTTTTGATGGGGACTTATGAGACGCCTTTTCCCGGCAAGCCATCGAAGCCAACTGATCACACGATTGCCTACAAGGGTATTGCGATTCGACTCGACTCGGGGCCGGGCGGTGTTGCGAAGGGCAATCACTGGGCGCTCTACGAAAATGACACGATGCGACTCGCGGGACTTTGGAGCGCCGATCCGAAGAGTAAAGAACGGTTCATTGATTACCACGGCATTATGTTCGATGGGCAACATGGGGTGCATCCGCATACCGTTGGAACGCCACATGAGTTGTTGCCCGATGGACCGGCTTGGGCGAATCCTACGACAAATCAGTTCGAAGATGCGCGAGTTGTAGGGCGCGATGGACGTAAATATGGCCCGCTTGCCCGCGAGCAAGTGCAGTACAAGGGCCTATATCAAAATGGCTCACAGGTCGTCATTTCCTATACTGTTGGACAGACGGCAGTGCTGGAAACGCCGCGAGTTCTTGAACTGCCGGATGGCCCGCTGTTTTTGCGAGCTCTGCAGATTGGTCCGCGCGGCAGCGTGATGCGAATGTTGGCCGCGAACCGTGATGACGCTGGCGCCGATCCAGTGCTCGTTGAGGAGAAGAAGGGCGTCTCGCTGAAATCTAACGGCGGGCGAATCGAACTCGAAATTGAAAAAGGAGATGCGGCTTTACAGATCACGCTCGCCTATCCGTCGCAGAACGTCGCCAAGAGCAATTGGCTATCATCGATCCCATCCGGCGCAGTGGATTTCGCCACCTTGATGGCGGGTGGGCCAAAACGTTGGCCCGAAGTGCTCGAAACAAAAGCCGCCATCGGCGATGACGGCAAGCCGTTCGAAGCAGATGTGCTTACCGATCCCGTTGCCAATCCCTGGTTCTGCCAATTGCGATTCACAGGCCTCGATTTTCTTCCCGGCGGCGATCGGCTTGCTACGTGCACTTGGGACGGCGACGTCTGGATCGTCTCCGGTCTCAAGGGAATTGATGAAGCCGCGAAGCAAGGCCAGAAAACCGCGCCGCTGAAGTGGAAACGAATTGCATCCGGACTGTTTCAGCCGCTGGGCGTCAAGTGGATCAATAACGCGATTCACTTGACGTGCCGCGACCAACTCGTGGTGTTGCGTGATCTTAATGGCGACGAGGAAACCGATTTCTACGAGTGCCTCAACAGCGATCATCAGGTTACTGAGCATTTTCATGAGTTTGCGATGGGCCTGCAAACCGATGCGGAGGGCAATTTCTATTACGCCAAAAGCGCGCGGCACGCACTCAAGGCCGTCGTGCCGCATCACGGCACGCTCATCAAAGTCTCGAAGGATGGCAACACGACAGAAATCCTCGCCCGCGGCTTCCGCGCGGCCAATGGCGTCTGCCTCAATCCCGATGGTTCCTTCGTCGTCACCGATCAAGAAGGACACTGGAATCCCAAGAATCGCATCAACTGGGTCAACCCCGGCGGCTTCTACGGAAACATGTTCGGCTATCACGACGTGACCGATTCCAGCGACTCGGCCATGCAACAGCCGCTCTGTTGGATCACCAACGCCTACGACCGCTCGCCTGCGGAGCTGTTGTGGGTTCCCGAAGGCAAGTTCGGGCCGCTGGAAGGTTCGCTGCTCAATCTTTCCTACGGATACGGCAAGGTGTTTTTGGTTCCTTTTGAAAAGAATGAGGGCAATGAGAATGCGCCCGTGCAGGGCGGAATGATCGAGCTTCCCTTACAGTCCTTTCCCACCGGCCTAATCCGCGGGCGCTTCAGCGATAGCGACAATGCACTTTACGCCTGCGGCATGTACTCCTGGGCCGGCAGCGTCACGCAGCCGGGCGGCCTCTATCGCATTCGCTACACCGGCAAGCCAGTGCGATTGCCCAAAGAGATTCACGCGAAGCAGGGCCGCTTGGTTTTGACTTTCACCGACGCGATCGCCCCCGTTTCCATGAAGGATCTAAAGTCGCTCGAGTTCAAGACCTGGGCGCTCAAGCGAACCGAGGACTACGGCTCCAAACACTTCGACGAGAAGATCGTGAAAATTGATGAAGCTGAAATTGCCGTCGACGGCAAAACGCTCACCCTGAAAATCCCCGGCCTCAAGCCAACATGGTCCTACTCGCTGAGCTATTCGCTCAAAGGCAGCGACGGCGTGCCATTCTCCGGCCTCATCCACGGAACGATTCACGAAATGAAGTAATGACTGCAAAGTAGTAGGCCGATCGCTCCGCGAGGGAACGGTAGCGAATGAAGCATTGCCCGCCAATTCGAGTTACAATGATCTCTCCGCCAGAATCCCCCTCCCGCCGTTGACCCCGCCATGCGACAGCCTCTCCTGCTAATCCTTGCGCTGACGATCGCCTGCCTGACGCCGAACTTTGCGATCTCTCAAGACTCACCCGCCGCCAAGACCTTTCACGAGCAAGTCGCGCTGGTCTTGGTGAAGAGTTGCATTCCTTGCCACAGCAGCACGAAGCGCAGCGGCAGTCTGAGTCTCGAAACACTCGCCGACGCGCAGAAGGGGGGCGACGAAGGTCCATCCATCGTCGCTGGCAAGCGAAACGAGTCGACGCTCTATCAAAAGATCGTTGCTACGGTGGGGGGCGAGCCGGAGATGCCCAAGGAAAAAGCCCCGCTCTCGGCCGCCGAAGCAGAACTCATCGGCAAATGGATTGACGGCGGCGCCATATGGCCCGCAGAGATTGTTCTCAAGGAAAAGCCCAAAGCCGACGCCGGTTTTTGGTCCTTTCAGCCACTGAAAACTGTTGAACCACCGAGTGCCGACCAAACGCCAGAAGCTTGGCGAGTTAATCCGATCGACCGATTCGTGTTCGCTAAACTCAAGGAAAAAGGCCTCGTCCCGAGTGTGCCTGCGGGCGCGCGTGAGCTCCTGCGCCGGATGACTTATGACCTCAACGGCCTGCCACCGAGCGTGGAGGAGATTGCCGATTTCGCCAAAGCCTATGAAACGAATTCACAGCAGGCCGTTGAACAGACGATCGATCGCCTACTCGCCAGCCCGCGCTACGGCGAGCGTTGGGCTCGGCACTGGCTCGATGTCGTCCGCTTCGGCGAGAGCCGCGGCTACGAACGCAACGAGATCATCACCAATCTTTGGCCCTTTCGCGACTACATCATCGAGTCGATCAACAGCGACAAGCCGTTCGATGAGCTGATCCGCGAGCATCTGGCTGGCGATGTCTTCGGCGCAGGCAAGCCCGAGGTCGAAATCGGCTCGGCGTTTCTCACAGCGGGCCCGTACGACGATGTTGGCAATAGCGATGCGGAAGCCGCCGCGCAAATTCAAGCCGACAAAATGGACGAAATGGTGCGCGCCACGAGCGAAGCCTTCTTAGGCGTAACGCTCGGCTGTGCTCGGTGTCACGATCATAAGTTCGATCCGCTCAAAC
>JBKJSI010000422.1:0-6727 GCA_046595915.1 Pirellulaceae bacterium | reverse complement strand
CGGCCATGTTCGTCGGCGGGCAGGGGCCAGGTCATGTAGCAGGGGTCAAAGGAGGCGACGGTTTCGAGAATGGTGGAGGGGACCGCCAGCGTGACGAGTCCCGCGCCGCTGCGGAGGGCCGACTTGCCGGCGAGTGCAATGGCGCCGGCCATGCCGCGCGAGCCGCCGATGAGGAGGATACGCCCGAAGTCGCCTTTGTGGCTGTTGGCATTTCGCGGCGGTAATGTTGGCAGTGGTGAACTCGATTCATTGACCATGAGCAGCGTTCCTTGCTTGGGCGAGTTTGGATGCGAAGAGCCCCGCGACATAACCTGCTTTAAATCCGGCGTCGATATTCACGACCACGACATTCGACGCACAGCTCACAAGCATTCCAAGCAGCGCCGTGACTCCGCCAAACGACGCGCCATAGCCAACACTCGTCGGCACCGCGACCACCGGACAATCGACATGGCCGCCGACTACGCTCGCCAGAGCCGCTTCGAGTCCGGCGACGACAACGATCGCATCTTGATTTCGTAGCGTTGCCACATGCGGCAAGATTCGCTGCGGTCCAGCGACGCCGACATCGCTGATCGAAGTCACCTCGACGCCCATCCAGCGCAGCGTCTCCGCCGCCTCCTCGGCAACCGGCCGATCGGTGGTCCCTGCCGTCACCACCGCAACGCGCCCGCCGAGGCGAATCGGCTGATCCGGTTTTTCGAGACGAAAGGTACGCCCTACAGGGTTATGATGGCCCACCGGAAACGCCCGCTGCAAATGGGCGGCAATCTCCGGCGACACCCGCGTCGCCAAGCAAGCCTCACCAGCGGCCTGTTGCGCTGAAAAAATCTGCTCGATCGTCTCCGCCGTTTTTCCCTCGCCCCACACAACTTCAGGAAAGCCGCACCGCCGCGCCCGATCAAGATCGAGCGTCACATCCGCAATCTCCGGCGACTGGCCCATGAGCGTCGCATCGAGAAACGCATTCACGCTCAGACGTCCCTCGGAAAGCATTTTGGCGAGGAGCTCAAGTTCGCTACGGCTGATTTGCAAGGGATTTTCCTTGGGCGGGGAATGGCCATCTCATTTTGTTTGCACGACTCGCCAGCGCATAGCCCGCTCGCACCACCCTGTCGCAAACCGTTAAAAATTGCTAGTTTTGCGGTCGAATCGCTTACTTTATTTAGCTTTCGATTGGGACGTGAAAATCATGCCATCCTGCGTTTTGGCTTATTCGGGCGGACTAGATACCTCGGTGCTTCTCGGATGGCTCAAAGACCAAGGTTACGAAGTCCACGCCGCGTATATTGACCTCGGCCAGCCTTGCGAAGATAAGCCCGCGATTTTGAAAAAGGCCCAGGACTGTGGGGCCAAGTCGGCGCAGATCGTCGACGCCCGAGAGGAGCTTTGCAGCGACTTCGCATTTCCCGTCCTGCAATGGCAGGCCAAGTATGAAACGAGCTACCTGCTCGGCACCTCGATCGCAAGGCCGCTGATTGCGAAAGCCTGCCTTCAAGTCGCTCGCGAAGTAGGCGCCAAGATCTTCGCCCACGGCGCCACCCGCAAAGGCAACGACCAATGCCGCTTCCAACTCGCCGCCGAAGCGCTCGAGCCCGGAATCTCGGTGCTCGCCCCATGGCGCATTGAATCGTTTCGCAAGCAGTTCCCCGGACGAAGCGACATGATCGCTTACTGCGAGAAGAAAAATATTCCGGTGAAGGCGACCGTGAAAAAGCCTTACAGCTCCGATGAGAATGTGCTGCATATCAGCTACGAGGCAGGAGATCTCGAGAAGCTCGACGTCAGCGGCGTGAGCGTCCCTGAGTTTGGCATGACAGTGTCGCCGCAAGCAGCGCCCGATAAGGTGGAGTCGGTCACCGTCGATTTCGTCGCTGGCGTTCCGACTGCAGTGAATGGCAAGAAGCTCAGCGCTCTCGATATCGTCGAAGAACTCAACAAAATCGGCGGCCGCAACGGCGTCGGGCGCATCGACATGGTCGAGAACCGCTTCGTCGGCATGAAAAGCCGCGGCGTCTACGAATCGCCGGGCATGACAATTCTCTACTTCGCGCTCCAATGCCTCGAACAGATCACGCTCGACCGCGACTTAACGCATCTCCGCGATCGACTCGCGCCAGAAGTGGCGGAGATGGTGTATTACGGCTTCTGGTATTGCGCGAAGATGGACGCCCTCATGTCATTCATTAAGCAGGCAACGAAAAATGTCACTGGCAGCGTGACGCTCGACCTATACAAGGGCAACCTCATGGTCGCTTCCCGTAAAAGCCCCAACAGTCTCTACGACGAAGGCATTGCCACGATGGAGGGAGGCGGCTCGTACAATCAGACCGATGCGGAAGGATTTTTGCGAATCCAGGGCCTGCCGCTCCGAGTCCAGGCTCGGGCTACACCGCGGAAGTACTAGACTGCATAAAGTTTAAGTGTCCAAAATTTCAGAAGACAGTGCGTGCAAGTTGTGCTGCCAAGAAGTGCCCAACGGGGGCCGCGACTGCACGCCTGTTTGAAACTGCGCCTGACTCGGCCCAGCGTCGCCACGCACCCTCGGGTGCAACATTGTGAACTACCGCCGCTGGCATTAGTCTGCATTGCATGAATTCGCAATACGCTTCAACGCCTCCGCCCGAGCAAAGAACTCACCCCCTTAGCATCCGCCACTTCCTCTACTGGACTGCGGGCGTCGCCGTGGCGATTTGGTGGAAGTATGGCAATGATCTACCCGAGCCCAAAAACCTCGCCGGCGTCCTTCTCGTTGCTTCGACGACTGCCTACTGCGTTGCGACTGGCGGAAGCGTTGCATTTCTCGTCTGGCTGATCGGCTGTCGGTTTATAGGTCACACTGCGCCTCTTCAAGATCCAGGCGCGAGGTACGCCACGATTCTCGGGATCTCGATGCTCTTCGCCATGATTGGTTCGGCTAGTGACAATTGGCTTTCTATTTATGCCGACGCCAATCCCGAAGCCTGGTATGACTGGTGGTGTCAGTCGATTCTCATCCATGCTGCGTTGGAAATCGCGATCATCGTATTTGGCATCATCTGGATTGGAGGAATTAGCTGGAGAATTGCGCTAGGGTGTTCTCTTCTGTTTGGCGCATTCTCCGCACTGGACGCGCTCACCATGCTTGATTACGTACCAAGCCCAGCGACCAAGGTACTTCTGCAGTCGGACGCGATGGACTGGATTCGCGACACTTTACACTACATTCCAATCTTTGCTGTAATTACCTCAATACTCGCCGAGTGGCGCCGCAAAATCAGCCGAGATTGGCCACACTACTTCGGAATTGTCCTGTGTGCCGTGATGACGCTCGAGTTCGCATTCGTACAAATTGTTCTCGCGATCCTTAGTTTCAATCGCAGCTGAACAGGGGCTTATCCTTGAACCAACAAGAATTGCCGCCCGTCTTAACCAATGACGATGAGCAGCTCCCACCTCTCAGCATCCTTCACCTCCTCGTTGCGACGACGGCTATCGCCATCACGTTTGGCATCGTGATTCAAGTGTGGCGGCCGCCGAATACTGAAAAGTTTGAATGGCTCTACCTCACCGGCAGCGTGATGAGCCAGGTGGTCACCAGCTTAGGCGCAACCCTGATCCTTTGGACAATCGTTCGCTTCATTCGCGCGAGAGCAACGCCCCTCCCCGATCCGGGCGCAAAATTCGCCGCCCTTCTGGGCCTTAAAGGAACACTCAGCCTGACACTGTCGTTGGTGCTCTATAGCCTTTTGGAAGGTGGGTTTCGGCGCTACCAAATCGTAACTAGCGCATTTGTCCTGTGGCGGCTAGTCTCGATCTTGCTCTCCATCGGTGCGCTTTTTTGGATCAAGCAAATCGCTTGGCGGCTGGTGATCGTCGTCAACATGCTGCCAACGTTTCACGCCCTCACCAACGAATTGCTGATGAGAAGAAGCAATCCAAGCTTGCAAATTCTTTCTTTGCCTAGCGATCCACCCGCCTGGGTCTGGCTCTTCTTCGATCTGATCAGCTATGCGGCGCCTCTCTTAGCTCTGGCGATGATTGCGGGTTCATACTTTGACGATCACCGGTCAAAGCAAAATCGCTATTGGACCCACCATCTAGGCGCGTTGTTCTTGCTGTTAATCGCGACGAGTTACTGGATCCAAGAGATTTGGATACGACTGCAGGCCGCCTGATTACATCGAAGTAAACGGATTCCGCTTGAACAGCGGCAATCTCGGTACTAGCCAAAAGCAGTACCAAAAATTCAAACAACGCTCGCACTGAGTACACCGCATAAACGGGCGCAGCAGCGGGTTAATCATCTGCTTGCCAGACCGCGCGACGTACATCTCGTCAGCCTTGCAATGCGGACACTTAAAGCCTTTCACCGGTTTTTTCTTCTTAGACACGAGTTCGGCAGTAATCCATGTTGTAAACTCTTGCTTTCCTGCAAGGATTCTCGGTTAAACAATCATTTCATTTCAATTCAATACGAGCAACGGTTTGGCACGCATACCGCAATAGAATTGAAGGTTTTACCGTCAAATGCAACGCAAGTGCCAATTCTGCCGGATATCCGCCTTGGGCCTCCTCCGATAGGATCAAGTTGGATTCTTCTCTCAACATAACTCCCCGGCGAATTGCATTGCGACTTGACTTGTCTGGCGGAAACCCGCTCCCACCTTCCCCTCCAGAGCTGCTCGCGCCCGCTGGCGACCATGAGTGCCTCCGCGCGGCCATCGAAAATGGCGCTGATGCGGTCTATTTCGGCTTGGCGAATGGGTTTAACGCTCGCGCCAGGGCCGTGAATTTCACTGTCGAAGCGCTCCCCGGGACGATGGCTGAGCTCCATCGCCAAGGCGTCAAAGGCTATGTCACCTTCAACACGCTCGTTTTCCCAAGCGAACTCGCCGCCGCCGAGAAATCGCTTGAAGCGATCGCCAAGGCTGGCGCGGACGCCCTTTTGATTCAGGATTTCGGTGTCGCACGTCTCGCTAAGACAATTTGTCCGGATTTGCCGATCCACGCCTCGACACAAATGACGCTAACCAGCGCCGAGGCGATCGAAGCCGCACGCAGTCTGGGGATCGAGCGGGTGGTTTTGGCTCGCGAACTGTCGCTGGCGGAGATCCGGGCGATTCGCGAGAAGACTGATCTAAGTCTTGAGGTTTTTGTCCATGGCGCGCTGTGCGTTGCCTACTCGGGTCAGTGCTTGACCAGCGAATCGCTGGGCGGGCGGAGTGCGAATCGCGGGCAGTGTGCTCAGGCTTGTCGGTTGCCTTACGAGCTCATCTGCGACGAAAAGCTCATCGACCTGGGCGAGCAAAAGTACCTGCTGAGTCCGCAAGATCTCGCGGCGTACGACATGACCGCGGAACTCGTGGCTGCGGGCGTTGGGTGCTTTAAGATCGAGGGGCGGCTGAAGACGCCTGAGTATGTCGCGAATATCACGAGCCAGTATCGCAAAGCGATTGATGCGGCGGTCGCGGGACTTGCGCCGGACATTTCGGACAAAGATGTGCGCGATATGCAGCTTTCCTTCTCGCGCGGGTTTTCGCACGGGTGGCTCGATGGGTGCGATCACAAGATGCTGGTGCCCGCGATCAGTTCTTCGAAGCGCGGCGTTTTGCTGGGAACGGTCGAGAGCGTGAATGAGCGCTACGGGCGCGTTCGTATTTTGGCCGTTGGACCTGTGAAGGCGGGCGATGGGCTGGCGTTTGAACAGCCGCGCGGGCAAGAGCACGAAATCGGCGGACGGGTGTATCACGTTTTTCAAAACGGTCAACGCGTCGAGGGCAACGGTCTGCCGGGCACGCTCGAAGTCGACTTTGGGCGTGATCAACTCGAACTCGCGAGGATTCAGCCGGGGCAGCGCGTCTGGACCACGGATGATCCGGAGCTATCGCGACGCCTTCGCAAGACTTTTGCGGATGGGCCGACGCGGCGCAAATTGGCGATTGATATCGATGTGGTCGCGGCCGTGGGCGAAAAGCTCAAAGTCACCGTTGCTGCTGGCGCGGCGGCGCCTTTTGAACTCTTGACGGACGAGCCGCTCGCGGAGGCTCAGAAGCACCCGCTGAGTGAAGAAGTCTTGCGCGAGCAACTCGGGCGTCTCGGCGCAACGACCTTTGAGCTGGGTCGGCTCACGGCGACGATTGAAGGTCGCCCTATGGCGCCGCTGAGCGTGCTGGGAAAACTCCGCCGCGAATTGATCGCGAAGCTAGAAGCAATCGTCCCCCAATCAGGCCAACGCGAAGTTACCAATCAAAACGCACTCGCCTCGCTCCTTCACCCGCCGACAAAAGACGCTTCGCAAAAAACCTTGCCGCGGCTGCATGTGCTGTGCCGAAGTCTTGAGCAGCTTCGCTCGGTCCTCGATGCGGGCGAGCGGTCGATTTACGTCGATTTCGCGGACATTCGGCAGTATGGCGATGCGGTGGAACTGGCTCATGCTCGCGGGGCGACGATTCTGCTCGCTACGCCGCGGATTCAGAAGCCCGACGAGATGGGCATTTTTCGCGTGATGGCGAAGCATGGGGCGGATGGGATTCTCGCACGGAACTTGGGCGGGCTGGCGTTTTATGCGAAAGAGAAAATCCCGTGCGTTGCCGATTTTTCGCTCAATGTCGCCAACCCGATTTCGCTCGACTTCATTGAGTCGTTCGGCGCACGAAAGCCTTATCTCGCTTCAGTCGGGCAGGCATCGCCAAGATAGAGGTGCAGCACCTGGCTCTGTACCTTGATCGAGCGGATCAGAGTCCAG
>JBKJSI010000419.1:0-6150 GCA_046595915.1 Pirellulaceae bacterium | reverse complement strand
ATTTGGGCATCGACATCGGTCTTGCCCTTGGCGACTCGCTCGTGCGTAGCTTTAGCGGCGGCCAGGACTTCAGCGAGCGTTTTGTCTTCAGGCAGCGCTTTCGCGCTGGCTTCAGCGGCGGCGAGGGCTGCGGCGGTCGATTGCATAAGCGGCGTCAACTGCGCGAGCGACTTTTCGGCGGCGTCTTTCGCGGCGATGACTTGTTGCATTTCAACGGTCGCCGCTTCTTGCGCCTTCGTCGCGGCTTCGGCGAGCTTGATTTTTTCGGCGACAATCGCGTCGGCAGTGGCAACTTCGGTAGCAGCGGCGGCGACGGCAGGCTTGGCGGCTTCGGCCTCTTGCGCAAGTCGGGCGATGCGCTGCTCATACGTTTCGGGATAGGCGAGAAGCTCCATCACCTGAGCGCCATCGGCCGCGTTCCACATCCGAATCGCGCCGGTCCAGTCGCCGGCGACAACGCGGTTGTTATCGCTCGTTACCACGACGCTGAGCATGTCTTCGGCGGAGGCGGGGAAGGTGCGAATCGCGCCGCCATCACCGTTCCAAAGTTTCGCAGTCTTGTCGCGACCGGCGGTGGCGATATTGCCATTCATCGCATAGCTGACGGCGAGAACACCGCCGCCATGCGCGCCCCAGTTCTTCACCGCGTTACCGTCGTTCATTTCCCAAAGCTTGACGGTGGTGTCTTCGCTTCCGCTGGCCAGCAGATTGGAATCGATGCGCCAGCTGACATCGTTGATCGAGCCGGTATGGCCCTTCAGGCTCAGGTATTCGCGGGCGGTTTCGGCTTCCCAAACAAAGAGGCCGCCGGAGCGGTCTCCGGTGGCGAGAAGGACGCCATCGGGGCTGAATTCGATCGCGCAAATCCAGTCGGTGTGCTTCTTGATTTCGTGCAGCTTTTCGCCCGTTTCGACGGAGTAGACACGAACGATCTTGCCGGGACCGCCGAGGGCGATCATGGAGTGATCCGCACTGATATCGGCGGCGAGGACGGAATCGAGTTCTTCGCCGACGGTGGCGATGCGCTTGCCGGTTTTTACGTCGTAAACCGCCGCGATGCCAAGTTGGCCGCCGCGCCCGCCGGCAGCGAGAAGTAATGAACCATTGCGGCTAAATTTGAGGACTTCGGGCATGCCTTCCGCGAAGGGAAGCACGCCGAGGAGTTTTCCATTTTCAGATTGATAGAGCGAGATTTGGCGTTGTCCGGCGACCGCGAGCAACGGGGCCCAGGGGCTAGAAGCGATCGCAGTGATGGCGCTCTTGCGGGCGGTGGCGACGAGGGGCTGTTTCCAAACCCCTTCCGGCATCGCGGCAGGGCCTTCAGGCTTTCCGATGCTGCCAGACGCCATTGCGACGGAGGCTTTTTTCTTCACGCTAGCAACCGAGCCATTGTTCTCGAGCGCGCCGCCTTCGATCCATTTCTTGATTAGGTCGAGCTTGGGTTCGGCGATCTTGTCTGCCATCGGAGGCATCTTGGGCTCTTCTTTATGGCTCACAAGTCCATAGAGGCGGGAGCTTTCGACATCGCCGGCAATCACGACTTCGCCCGAACTGCCGCCGGCCATGGTCTTGGCATAGCTATCGAGCGCGAGGCCGCTCTTGGCGCCATTTTGGTTGTGGCAAGAGAAGCAGCTTTCGCGAAAGATCGGACGAATGTGCTCGTCGTAGGTAATTTTTACTTCGGGCTTCGTTTCCTGGGCGAGCAGAGTCAACGGAGCAGATGCGATTGAGTAAATCGCGGCTAGGCAGATCGGCGTTATGGTTTTGAAATTCATATCGGTGCTCGGACTAAGTCTTTTGGTTTGGTGGCGGTTTGCGGAGGGGGGCGTTTTTCGAAGTTTCAAAACGCGCTCCGCGTTGCGTCGCGGCTAACCGGCGTTTCACTAATGGTTGAAGATGAATTCGCGGGCGTTGAGGATGCCCCAGAAGGCATCTTCGAGGCCGATTTGAGGGTTCTCCGCCTTTTTCACGACTTCCATGAGTTGAGCCATTTCTTCAGGCTTTGGTTTTCGCGAGAGACTGCGGATATAGAGGTGCTCGATGACTGCTTCCGGCGTTTTAAATTCGTCGAGCAGCTTTTTAGCGACTCCGCCAGCTTGGATTTTGTTGTGGACGGCGGCGCCGTTGATGAGATGCAAGGCTTGTGAAAGGGTTGGCTCGGTTTTCGCTTCGCAGGCGCAGACCGTGTCACGTGAAGCGCGCCCGAAAGTGGTGAGGAAGTAGGTCGACGTGCCGCCATCGGCAATCTGCACCGCGCGGGCACCAATGGGTAAACCACGGAACTTGTCGATCGACTCAGTGACTTGGCTAACGCAGTCGAGCATCTGCTCGGCGGGGATGCGGCGGACGTTCGAGTGAGCGAAGTTTCGCTCGTCGGCTTGGTTGCTTTCGTTCCGGACGGCGGAGCGCTGGTACGCCTGCGAGTTGCAGATGTCGCGGACGAGCTGCTTCATGTCGAACTTGTATTCGACGAACTTTTTGCCGAGTTCTTGGAGCAACTCGGGATTGCTGGGGGGGTTGCTGACGCGAACGTCATCAACAGGTTCGACGATGCCGCGACCGAAGAAGTGTGCCCAGACGCGGTTGCTGACATTGACGGCAAAGTAGGGATTTTCAGGGGCCGTTAGCCACTCTGCGACGACCTCGCGGCGATCTCGGCCTTTGAGGTCCGGTTCGGGGCCTCCCATGAACTTGGGCTTCATGGGGCGCGCGCCGATCAAGTGACCGACTTCACCACCGCCCGAGTTGAAGACGATCGTTTCGCGATAGTCTTCGCCCTGCTTGCGGCCGATTTGCGAGAAGAAGGCGGCGAAGGAGTAATAGTCATCCATCGTCCAGCGATCGAAGGGATGGTTGTGGCACTGAGCGCACTGGGTGCGAATGCCCATGAAAACCTGGGCGACGTTTTCGGCGGTTTTGAGTGTGTCTCGCTCGATCTGGTAATAATTGGTTGCCGGATTTTTGAAGGTCCCGCCCGACATGCTGAGCATCTCTTTGACCATGACGTTAATTGGCACGTTGTTGCTGATCTTGTCGGTGAGCCAACTGCTGTAGAGAAAGGCCGACTTGTAGCTGACATTTTGGTTCGATTTGATCATGAGCAGCTCGGCCCATTTCATCGCCCAGATTTCGGAGAACTCTTTGCGCTCCAGTAGCGTGTCAATGAGCTTCGATCGCTTGTTGGGATCGGCGGCGGTCATGAACTCGGTGTATTCCTGCTCGCTTGGCAAGCGACCGTTGATGTCGATCGTGACGCGGCGGAGGAACTCTTCGTCGGAGCAGACTTCGCTCGGCAAAACGCGAACTTTTTGCAGCTTGGCGCCGACGAGTTGATCGATGTAGTTGCCACTAATCGCGGGGGCTGTGTATTTGAGGCCCTTGGGAAAAGTGAGCACCTGGCTGCCGACGGTTTGGACGTCGTAGCGGCCGAGGACGAACGCTTCGCCGCGAGCGCTGGCGGTGAGGAGGCCGTTCGCATCGATTGCGGCGGAGCTTTCATTGTTGGACATGAAGCTTGCGAGGTAGGTCACGTCGCGATCGGTGCCATCTTCATAACGGGCGCGGGCGATGAATTGCTGCGTGGCGCCTTCGCCTTCCATCACGGCTTGGGGTGGATAGAGATCGAGGCCGATGACTTTCGGCGGCGCGGCAGCGTCGGCGGGTGCGCCGGCTTCGAGCCATTTCATGAGGGTGGCGTAGTAAGGCGTGGCGGTTGCAAAGCGCTTGCCGCCAGTATGAGGAACGGCGCCGACTGATTTCTCCATGAGGAGACTTTCGGCGGGGACGGCGAGGTTGATGCGACGGGCGCCGAGCTCGCGGGTGACGCGGTAGTAATCGCCTTGCGGATCAAAACCGAAAAGGGAGAGCCGAAAGCCATCTTTGCCGCGGGCGGCGCCGTGGCAGCTTCCCGTGTTGCAGCCGCCGCGCATGAAGACGGGCATCACATCGAGGTGCCAGCTGATCGCGCGATCTTCGGCGGCCTTCTTCACGTCAACGGTTGCGGTAGCTTTGAGACCCGCATGTTCGACTTCGAGGGTCGTTTGGCCATCGGCGATCGGCAGGAAAACAAAATTCTCAATCTTGGCGACTGCGTCGCTAGCAAGCTTGGCTTGCGCGGTCTTCGTGACATCGAAGGTCACACCATCTTCCCGAGTGGCCACGACGATGTAGGCCTGG
Organism: Pirellulaceae bacterium; assembly: GCA_046595915.1. GTDB lineage: Bacteria > Planctomycetota > Planctomycetia > Pirellulales > Pirellulaceae > JBKJSI01. Next base: position 1,974 of record JBKJSI010000419.1, on the reverse strand, counting down.
CGATCGACCTTGGTTTCCAAATGGATATCGGGCGGGTAAACCGAGATCGATACGAGTTTTGGCTCGGCTTCTTGCGCGGTTGAAATGGCGGCGAGGCTGAGAAATAGGGCAAGGCTATATAGGAACTTAAATTTCATGGTAGTTGGTCACAAAAGGAAGGTGGGCGTCTAGTCAGGTGGGAGAAATCGGACGCTTACGGCTTCTTTTGCTTTTCCTTGTCGAGGCGGAGTTGTTCGAGGCGGGTTAGCCGCTTTTCGGGCGGCTTTTCAGCGGCTGGAGGAGGGGCCGCAGCGGCGGGCATTGGGGCAGGCGCGGCGGCTGCCGCGGGTTTGGGAGGCAGGGGTTCATCGACGCGAAGCTCGCCAGAGCCGACCACATGGACGACTGGCTCGCCGGCGACGATTGGAGTGACTTGGCAAAGTAGGCCATACTTGCCCGGGCGCGTTGTCTTGTCGACTGTCAGCTTGAATACGAGTTCTTTCGCATCTTTGTTGAACTCAAGCGGGGCTGAAGTGACGCCGGCGGGGAGTCCGAGTAGTTCCGCTTTGGCATTCGCTTCGAAGTCAATTTTCTTTTCGACGTTGATCACAAAGTCGACTGGCTTGCCCTGCTCGACGGCTGCCTTTTGGAAGACAAGGTTGACGTACATGTCGGAGATTTTGAGCGTTGCGAGTTTCGAGGAGCATTCAACGGCGCCATTGCCGTAACCCGCGCGGCCGATGACCGCGATTTTCCAATCGCCAATTCCGGCGCCGCCATTCGCGGTTACCGGAATGAGTGCTTCGGTTTGGCCTTCGGCAATCGCAATCGAACCGTTGGAAGCGACGCCGGGGGGATGGTAGAGGAAGAAGACCGAGATGGGTGCTTTGAAATCGGGGGCTCGCTTCGCGACGATCTTGAGATTCATTTGACCGTTGCGAACGAGCGGCGCTTTCGGCTCGACGATCTCTATTGAGTAGGGAATTTCTTTGGTAATGGCAGCGGCCATGCGATCAGCGGTGTGGCCCCACACATCGATATTGTTTTGGCCGCGAACGAGCATCATGCGCTGCGAGAGATGACCCTCGAGCTTGAGATTGGGATCGACCGGCACTCCTAGGATGTCGATTAACGAGCCGGTCGAAGCGGCATCAGCAGGAGCGGAGAAGAGAACTGGCACATCAGTGAAATTGGCAGTCATCGGGACCGATTCGGCGGTCATGCCGACGGGCATGTTTTGATACTGAACATTGAGATCGCCGCCGAAATTGGCTCGCTGCGCTTGCACCATTAGAGCCATGCGGTTTCCGCGAGGAACAGCGAGTGTGACCGGCACGTATTGTTGACGTTCGGGAAGCGCCATCGTGAGGGAAGCAGCGACACGGACGACTTCCAAGCGGTAGGCATATTCTGGTCCGCCGGCCTTGAGATGGTCGGTGATGACGACGAAGTATTCGCCATCGGCGGGAACGCCGAAACGCATGTAGCTGTCGGGGCCGGCGGTGTCGTCGTTGCCCACGATTCCGGCGCCTTGGGCATTTAGAATCGTGACCACGCTATCGAGCGGTGAACGCAAGCCGCCGCGGGCGTAACAGCGAACGTCGTATTGCTCATCCTTCTTGGCGGTGAATTTGAAATAATCGGCATCGCCGGGAAGATCGATCACCCCATGCATGGCGCCGGGGGAGGCGCCTTGTGAAGCTTTGGCGAGTTCGTTATTGGGTTCCGCTTCGGTGTTGGATGGAAGATCGGCGACGCGGAAGACGTTTGGCGAAGGAGCGAGTCCGATGGCGTCTTGAGCGAGGATACTTGCTTCACCGAGCTTGGCTGGCAGAACAATGGTCGATTTGAAGGGGCCAGCGATGTCGCCGAGCCAAGTGACCTCGAGCGATTCGCCTGGCTTGCCGCCGGCGGGAAGCGCGGCGCGGGGACGGGGGAAGTTGCCGACATGCAAACGATACTTGCAATTGCCATCGCCGCCAAAGGAGCTTTCGC
>JBKJSI010000339.1:0-24367 GCA_046595915.1 Pirellulaceae bacterium | reverse complement strand
CAAATCCGTTCCGCCAAAACCGACTCGGAGCGATTAGACTTGGCGCTGTCCAGCTAGGCCAGGTTGGAAAAACAAGCCCTTTTCATCACCCAACCGCGCCCCCGCAGAAAGACCCGCAGGATGCTAATGTTCAATCAACTCTGCCAATGGAGATCAGTGTGTGGCTGTGTTTCGAAAACAAAACGGCGCCAAGAGCCTCATTGCAAATAGGACTCGTCCCGTTTTGTTTTCTAAACACGGCCTGGCTGAACCCGAAATGTTGGCAGTGACCGAAGCGCTAGTGATCCAAAATAAACTCACCACTATTCAAGAGCGCCCACCACAAATCCGCCAGCCCCGTCTGAGGACCACCCTGGGCCGTCGTCACCAGCTTCGTCCCACTCTCCAATTCCTTCACACTCGGCGGGCGCGAAAGAGCCGCCAGATACAAATGCTCAATCTTCTTCGGCAGCGGCATCTCGCTCGCAATCACCGTCTTCAACGTCGAGCCTTGAGCAAGTGACACGGCTTCGATCATCGCCTCGCCATTCATCATCGTGAGCGATTGCGGAATGCCGCCGTTGTAGGTCGAGTGCTCGTCGGCCTCGTCATTCTTCATGTCAGACATAAATTGTCCGAGCCACTGCGCCCGCTGCGTGCGAAGTGTCGAGGCATCGTGCCGCATGGCCGAGGCGATCTGAAGCGAATCAAAGAGCGATTCAGGGTCCATCTGCCGCGTGTAATACCGCGAAAAGAGCGGCTTGGCCCCCTGCTCGGGCACATCGGCAATGTTGTCGGCGGTCAGGCGGCTGCTGCGGTTGAAGGCGTCACTCAACACAATCCAGCGCGTGAGCGCCTTCAGGTCGTAGCGATAGGCAATGAACTGCTGCGAGAGCGTTTCGAGAAGCTCGGGATTATTCGCCGGATTGTGCGGGCCGAGGTCATCGACCGGCTGCGAAAACCCAAAACCTAAGAGCTGCGACCAAACGCGATTGACAACCGCTCGCGGCATATCTTCCTGCGTCACAATCCAATCTGCCAGCGCCGCGCGGCGATCGACCTCGCTCGCGAGCCCACTATGCGGACCAGCCGCGCCATCGAGAAACGTGGGGAACGCGACTTTGAGCTCGCCATTCTTCTGTTCGTAATAAATCTCGGCCTCGCTCGGATTCTGCTTCGCGCCTTGCTGGGCCTCGCCGCGGAAGTCGACATTCACGAGCTTAGGCTTAGCGCCATCCTTGCGCTCGACGCCCATCTGGCGAAAGAACGCGTTCATGCCCCAAAACTGCGCCTGCTTCGTGTCGGCGGAGGGATGATCATGGCACTGCACGCACTGCAACTGCTTACCAAGAAAAATCCGCGACGTCCGCGCGGTCGCCAGCGTCGCCTTGTTGCTGTACCCATCGAGCAGAAAATTCACTGCGCCGTTGTAGTCGCTCGCGGCGGGATCGCTCGAACCCGTCGCGGTCAGCAATTCCTTCACGATCTTGTCAAACGAGCGATTCGCGCGAAACGCCCGCGTGAGATAGTCCACCAGCCCCGCGCGACTCGCCACCCGCTCCGGCGCTTCGCCACCCACGCGGCCGATCAGCACATTCGTCCAAAGCGCCGCCAGACGCTTGGAAGATTCATCCGCATAACTCGAATCGCCCAACAGCGAATTCACGAGCTGTTCGCGCCTGTTCTCCGCCTTGTTCTTCGTAAACGTGTCCAGTTCCGAAACGGAAGGCACCCGTCCCAACAGCGCCAAAAACGCCCGGCGGCACCACTCAGTATCCGTCGCATCGGGCGAAGGCTTGATACTCGCCACCGTCCAAGAGCTATGCAGCGAAGTCCTCATCTGCGCAAGCAGATCGGCCTCCGCAACCGGCTTATAAGTCGGCATGACCTTCGATGTGCCAACCGCGAGTTCAGGTTTTGGCCCGGGCCCAAAGTTAGGCGCCTCAACATCCTTAAGCGGCTCCGGATCGGGCGACGCGTTCTTAACGATTTTAGGAGATCTTTCAAGCTTCTTCGTGCCTTCGGGAAAATACTCCATCTTTGCAATCTCTTGCTCGCGAATAACATAGCTGCGAACAATGACGGAGCCCGGAATAACCAAGATTAGAATCGTCGCGGCGGCAGCGAGTACCCATAACAAGTGCGGCGACCGTTTCGAAGGCGTCAGCTCTTCACGCTTCGGCGAAACCAATTCGCGCGGCGGGCGTTTGACATCAGGCGTACCCTTAAGGGCCGCAAGAATCGACTCGCGCAAATCCGGCGGGCGCTCATTGCCGAGCACCTCGCGCAATGCCGCATCGAGGAATCGGTCGTTCAGGTCGTTTGGATTTTCGTCGTTCACGGTGCTACGTTTCGTCCTTTGTCTTCTTCTCGATACACGTTTTCAGTTGGCCCTTCGCCCGCTGCATCAAGTTCTTCGCCCCATGCTCGCTGATCTCCAGCGCCGCCGCGATCGATTCGCGGGTGGCGCCGTCGCGGAAACGCATTTCGAGCGACAGTCGGGCGCGGGGCGTCAGTTTCTTGAGGCATTGTTTCAGTGCGGCTAGTTGTTCGTCTCCGTTGTCCTCGGCGCCGGCCCATTGCACCCACGCCATTTCAAAGACCTCGGGGTCTTCGGTGAGGTGCATGCGCCCCTCGCGGCGTCGCAGGTTGATGAGCAGGTTCATCGCCACGCGACGCAGGTAAGCCGCCGTCGCCGCCCGGCTAAACTCCAAAAAAGGCCTTTGCAAAACCATCACAAAGGATTCTTGAGTTAAGTCATCCGCCAGGTTCGGCTCGCAACCCGCCGCGCGCAAAAACCGCCACACACCCGCTTGGTGTTCGACGATCAGGCGCTCAGGATCAACAGGAACGCCCGCCGCCTCAGCAGCGGAAATCCTCGAATCCCCAGCGGATGGCTCCTCAACAGGAGGCGACATACCTGTACTCAAAGCACCTGGGCCGCAGGAAAGTACTCTCCCCCGAACGGGGGATGTGAGTGAGGCAAATTGGGATTTTGCCACAGTGGAAGTGGTTATTTACTCAGTATATCAGTGGTACGCGGGGTTTGCCGTGAATCGGATCTCAGCGAGCAACGATGAAATTCCCCGAGACTTTGCTACCCCTCCGCCACCCGCCGAATCCCCGCAAACGTATTCCGCCACCCCACCTGACACCCCGCGTAAAACGCATCCGCGATCGCGCCACTCGGAAACCCAGACTGCGTGACGCGAAGCACCACTCCCTCCGCATTCGGCGTAATCAAAAACTCCGTTTCGAACTCCGCCTCAAAGGGCATCGGCCCGCTCTTGGCCTTGTAGCGATAGTCCGTAAATAAAATCCGCCGCGGCGGCTCAAACACCTTCATCGTCGCGACGGTGATGTAATCAGGATCATCTTCAGCGCCCCAAATCGCCGCCCACAGGCCGCCCGGCTCAGGAATCACGATTGCCTGACTCGCGCCCCACCACGCTCGAATGTCACTCGGCGTATGAAGCAGTCGAAATAATCGCTCGGCCGAGGTTTTGAAGACTTCTTCGCGGGTGTGTGTGCGCACGTTAGGGCCTCGTAATGAGTGCCTGGGGTCGGGTTGCGTGAACCATGCCGACTACCAGCATATTCGATCAAACAGCTCGCGCAGCCTCCCACCCTTTACAAGCGTCACCATCTCAAAGTACGAAACCCTTCCTTCCAGGTGACTGCGAAAATTCTCATGCCCGTTTCGGTTTTGAGCATGCGGCCCATGCCGGGCGCAATTCGTCAGCGTTGCCTTCAGCAGATCAAAATCCTCTCGCGGCAAATTGAGTCGCTGATTGACAACCATTCCCGCGATCCGTTGCCGCACGCCTTGTCTCATGATGCGAGTCTTCCGGTGATGCACCGAGAATCCCTCCTCCATGATGATCGCAACTGCGTGAATGGCGAATCGCTTGGCGCCGCGCCTTAGGCCGCTATCTCCCGAAAACACTAGGTCATCTGCATAGCGGGTGTAGTTAGCTCCCACAGCGGCGGCCAGCCCCGCCAGCCGGCAATCCATTCGATAGGCACATAGGTTTGCGATCGCCGGCGAAGTAGGCGCTCCCTGAGGCAAGTGAGGTTGAGCGTACATTCGCTTTTGCCTGGCCATTCTTGCATGATCTCGTGCATCATCTGCATCGCAAAATGTGCTATCCAATTCGTCCATCGGAGTTGATGTGGTGCAGAGTCCCGTCAACAAATCCGCAACTGCTTCGGGATAGCCGATCGACCTGAACATCGCTCGAATCTGCGCGACCGGGATCGATGGGAAAAAATCCTCCAGGTCGAGCTTGATCACCACGTCGCTGCCGACATGCGGCGTTGCAAAGCTCATCACCGAGCGCCCGCGACGAAAACCATGTGCCGCTTCATGCGGCGGCACGTGATCGAGAATGTTTTCAAGAATTCGTCGCTGAATCTCCTTGAGACGCGGCTTCGGCGCCTCAATCAATCTAAACTGACCATATTTCTTGCTAAGCGTCCGATACCGATAGTGCCTTAGAACTGGCGAGCCTGGTTTGCCTAAGAGCCTTCGCAAGTCCGCGAACCAATCGAGTTCCGCGAGAGTCACGCCCAACCATTCGGCCAACTCGCCCGCGGTGCAGAGTGGGCGAACACCCCATCGCTTCGCCACATCCCGCGGGCGCATCGTCAGCCGATCCTCGACGAAGCTCTCTACTTGCAAATCATGTCGCTCATAAGCGCGAGCAAACCCCCGATCGCGAAGAATCCATTTCTCAATCGCCGCCTTGCGCGGGCAAATCTCACCCGCACAGAATTCAGCAAGCCGGCGAGCCATGAGCCCCAGCCACCGCCAGCGCTTTCCCAAAACCCGTTCGCCGCGCTGCACCAGATCGTTTTCGTCCAGCGTCCCCGCGACGAAAGTGGTTGCAAGCGTGCGGGCGATAGACTTGCGAGAATACATGACAAAATAAAATGGGCGACGGAATGTGCCAACGAATCCAGTCTAGCGTGAGCACTTATGCGTGCAGCGCATGATCGCTCACGCGAAGGAATATTGAACCATTCACGATGCCCTGGGGTATCCCCAGAGAGGCGCACGTTTAACCCGAAGATCAAACGCAACCTGCTTAGCACATTCCGCCGCCACACGAACCTATGATAGTGCGGCCGGGGCTACCGTGAAACGGAAATTCAAAACTCCTTCACAGCCCTTCCAATTTACGCGAGCCCGCGCGAATAGCTGCAAGGCCAATCGCCACCAGGCCAATGGTCGGCGCCTGATGTTTGACGGGCGGAGGAGCATTCAGAACACTATTGGCCAAGGCCGGATGGTAGTTCCGCTGCGGCCCAACAAACCGTTCATCTGGTCCTCTTCAGAATGCCGAACAGGATCTCGCCGCTGCAGTTCGTCTCACGCCGATGCGGTTTGAAGATCACCTCATCACGGCTTAGCCAAGCCTTATGCCGATCGCGTCAACTTCAGACACCTGCACTGGTCGTCGACGAGCGCCCCCGGCGGGCACGGAGTTCGGCGCTTATGTCAAAATGTCGTGCGCCCCGACAATTGTTCGCGGAACTTCGTGCGGCTATGCGACTGCGGTTTAAACAGAAGGCGGCCCGATCGAAGTAAAAGACTCCGCATGAGTGCGAAAACGAAGAATGGTTCCGCGCCAGTCTGGCCCTTTCAGGATGGTATGGCAATTGCCAGCTCAGAACCGCACTTTCCCTTTCGAAGTGGTCGCCGGAGTTTTGTCTATGAATTCCCTTACACTTGAGGAGCAGTTTGTTCGAGAGTTACAGGAACTCCTGAGGATTGAGCGGCGGTTATCGCCCCAAATCGCTTCCGCCGCTCATTTGCTCGACGAGTTACCTAGTGGGTCCCTGGGGAGTTGTTTACTGAGGAAACACCACCAGATTGAAGCTCTTGAAGAGATCCTCAAGTCGATGAATCGGGATATCGCTGGCTACGCATCCCTCGACAGTGAATTCTCGGCCGAAGTGGAGCCGATTATCAGCATAGAGTGGACCGATCGTGATTCGGCCGTCGCAGCGATGCAGGAAGCCGCCGAGCTATTAAGCCATCAGTACAAGCAACTCGCCACGCACGCACGAATCCTCGCATTGACTGATGCTGAAGACTTGCTCCATTCGGCGCATGTGGGTGAAGCTCAACTCAGCGTGGCCATGACAAATTTTGAGTTTCACGTCGTTCGAAGGCGTTGTGAAAAAGCGGCGACCGCTTAGCTCAACTCACGGATGAGGTCTTCGCGAAGCGCGCAGCGTTCGAATCTCAAGGAATGCTCTTGTGATTCGTCGCCACCGGGTACCACCCTGCGCGGTGTCGCCGCACAGTTCGATGCGAAGAAGCCAAAATCACTAGATTCTGGCGCGCGATCTGGCGTCGAAAGCCCAGCCACTGATTGAAACCTCCCCAGTTACCTTTAAAAGCTTTGAACAGTGAGGCGTTATGTTTCGGCAATGCACGAAACCAATCTCGCGGTCAACAGGCGCGAGAATAATAGAGGCACAATAGCAAACTACGCCTTAAACTTAATTCTCGTCAACGCGAATGAATTCCCTCGCAGACCTGTCGGCGCTTTCCGAAAAGAGGGCGATAGGTGCAATGGCTGCCATTATCGTAGGAGACTCCAAATGTTGATGCCAATGATGTACGCGGCCGACGATGTGATTGACGTCGATCTGCTGGACTTTCCGCGCGAGCTGCCCGTCAGAAATTTTCAGTCCCACAGCGCCGACCGCTTCCGGCTGCGATGATCGATTCAACAACCGATACCGCTTTAAGACACGATCGCTGCTGTTGTTCACCAGGAGCAGCTTCTCGAATCGGCGGAGCGCCAGTTGGTGCGGTCGGCCTACGTCGAGCCAATCGGAATCAACCGCTGGGGCGATCAGTGTGCCGGTGAGTCGGAGCGAATTTGTTCTCGGTGTGTTGTCTGCGGGGGACATGCTCGCTAACTGATGCGCTGCGGATGTCGCGATCCGGGCGCCTAAACTATGACCCAACAGGTTTGCTCGGTACTCGCTCGGCAATTTGCTTAAATGTTGACACAACCAATATCCTTCGCGTTCGGCCCGCGCTGCCTTATTTCTCGCATCCCGTAGAATTGCCAAGCCTTGTCGTTCAGATGGCCAAGCCCACAAGACGACTCTCGTGGGATGGCAGCGAGTTCCGTCCGTTTTTGCGTAACGATCCAGCTGATGGTAATAGCTCCACATTTGATCAATGCCCAGACTCAGATCGCTCATGTAACCAGGCAAGACATAGTTGACCGATTTCGATGGACAAAGCGACTTAAGAAAGTCGCCTTCGGAAGCAAGGCTCCACTGGCAATTGTCATCCAGACGCAAATATCTGGCATTGCGTGGGTCAGGGTCATTGTCTCCCACGGGGTGCGTGTCGATGATCCAGAGGTCGTACTTTCCCTCGCCTGAAGGTTCATATTCCTGCGCGACGAGAATCGGACAGAGAGATAGAACGATGATCGTGATGACCGCCGTGCTGCGAACCGTTAATCGACCTATCCACTTTAGGCAATTCAACATGGTATTCATCGCGTCACTACGTCGCGGCGAGCAAGACGCACTGACGCCAATTAGCGTGTTCCTGCGAAGACTTCGGTATGTGCAGGGCGTAAGAGCGAATTCAATGCCAGTGGTGCGCCTCTTTGGGACCATACTCCCGCCCGGCCAAGTGGAACAGGGGAACCGGCTGGGAGAGTAAATGGCCTGTTGAAGGCGCCCGCGAGGGCGGCGTAAGGATCAAGCATATTGCACTAGCCTCTTAAAGATTTGTTGAGCGTGGGGAAATTGCAACACGGCACTAAATTGCAGTGAGCAGTCGCGCGAACGTCGAATTGCCGTGGTAAGCCGGCAAAACTGCTGCGTGCATTGCCGATCGCTGGGTCGATTCTGAGAACGTGCTGCGAGCGTGCCGGATGGGGGGCGCTTTGTCAAAAGCTCGGCGCCGCGTTTGCGGTCTGGAAAGAGCTAGCACCTCACCGTTGGGAGAATCGCCATGGAACTGGTCGCACTCTGCATTTTGGCCATCGCCGCTGTGGGGGGCATTACCTTGGCCGCCTTTCGCTTGAGTGGGCAACCTCGTCCTCCCACCTGGATGGCAATCGGCCATGGCGCAGTTGCAGCAACCGGTTTTGGCCTTCTCGGGAATCTCGTGCTCCTCGACAAAGTTCCCCTGCTTTCGCAAATTGCGTTGGGGATCTTTGCTATCGCGGCGATCGGAGGAGTCATCCTCTTCGCGGGTTTTCACCTGCGTCAGAAAGCACTGCCAATTCCGCTTGTGTTAGGGCACGGCTTGATCGCGTTGCTTGGCTTAGCGATTCTCTTCTTGAGCACTTACCGAATTGTTGTCCTTTAGAGCGCAGGCGACGGTGCATCGGCCAATCGCGCAAAGCCAGCGCATCTAGCCTCACCACGTATGCGACGGCTGCATGTAGTTCAGCTAGTTAACTCGCAACTTCGGCGACGCGGGCGTTTCATTCCTCAATGTTGCATCCCGCGGTGCTTCGGAAACTTTGCTTTTGGGCATGGGCGATGCGACGTCCGAAGTCGGTTTTTCGTCTGGCGTAACGGCGGCTGGCTTTGGCTCGGTCGGTGGTGCAGCGGTTTCTGCCGAGACTTTCGCATGCAGAGCTTTGACGTCTGCCCACAAAGCCTCCCATTCTTTGCGTTCGGCTTCCGGGAGCGCGGCGAGCTTGTCGGGGTCGCGGACGGAGGCGAGGTCAGAGTCCTTCTGCCAATGAGCGAGCGTTTGGGCGACAGTTTGCTTGACTTGTGGTTTGGGATTGTCGCCGAGAGAGCTTTGCCACTCGGTTAGTTCTTGTTTTAGCCAGGCGTAGGCTTCGTAACGGAGCTTGTTTTTGCTGGCATCGTCGAGAGGTGGGTCGGCTTCACCTTGACCGAATGCAGCGAGGGCTGCGCTGCAGGCGGCGTTGTAGGAGATCTGAGCCTCGCGGTTATGGGCTAAGGTCGCGTCGCGGTTAACCGCTTCTCTATAGCACCGCGCAGCGGTACCGAAATTTTGAAGGTCGTACGCTTTTTGCGCTAAGTCGAGGAGTTCGCCTGCAACGGTCGGCGTCAGAATCTTTTGGATAGATGAAATGCGCTGATCGCGCGCGGCATCCTCAGGTTCTTTGATCGCAAGTTCCACGAGTCCTGCTAACGCAACTGCCTCGAGTTTCTTGTCGCCCAAGTCCTTTGCGGCGTCCTTCAAAAGAGTGTATTGCGCCTTGAGGATTTGGCCGTAATAAGCATGGCGTGGTTCATTCACCCATGCACGCTTTTGAAACTCGATGGCCTCAAGCAACAACGATTTTGCTTCGGCAAGGTTATTTGCTTGAAGCTGCAGCTGGGCCAAATTGGTGAGCGTTCCACCAATCCTGCTTTGAAATTCAATGACCTGTGGATTTTCCCGCGCGAGTTTCACTTGGATCGTCTTCGCCGCTTCGTACGTCGCCTTCGCTTCGGTCAGCTTACCGTTTGAGAAGAAGAGATTGCCGAGGTCATGATCTGTGGCCGCCAGTCCGTTTTGAAACTCGATGACGCTTGGGTTGTCGTCGACGAGTCGCTTAAACACCTCCCTTGCAGCTTCAAATGCGTTTTGCGCTTCGACTAGTTTGCCTGTGCTGTTCAGCAGAAGGCCAAGGTTGTAGTGGCTTCGCGCCAAGGCTTCCTGAAACTTGGTGGCCGATGGATTTTCCCTCGCAAGTTTTTCTTGGATCGCCCGTCCAGACTCGAAGGCGGCCAGCGCATCGGCCTGCTTGCCGTTCTGCATCAGCAAACTTCCGATGTTGTTGTGGCAGAGCGCCAGATCACTTTGAAGTTGGGTGACGGTCGGGTCTGCTTTGGCAAGCCGCTCAAAGACGGCCATTGCATCCTTGTACGCCGCCAGCGCTTCGGCTGGCTGGCCGGTATCTGCAAGGAGATTGCCTAGGCTTCCGTAACTTCTAGCCAAGAATTTCTCAAATTCAGCGACATTAGGGTTGTCTTTCGTTAGACGTTCCTGAATTTCTATTGCCGCCTTGTGGGCCAACTGCGCTTCCTCCGAGTTGCCGGCTCGCCTGTGCAGGACGCCGAGGTTGTCATGCAACTCCGCAACACTACTTTGGAATTCCGCGACGGTTGGGTTTTCCCGTGCGAGGCGCTCCCAAATGGCTTTTGCTGCTTTGTACTCCACCAGGGCTCGGTCGTGAGCACCGGTTTCACTTAGCAGAAAGCCAAGGCGGTAGTGGCTTTTCGCCAGGTTATTGTGAAAAAGCGTTTCGGAGAGATTTTCCCGAGCAAGTTGCTCCCAGATGGCTTTGGAGTCTCCAAAACTACGGATTGCGTCCTGCTTGTCGCCAATTTCTTCTGTGAGAAAACCAAGGTCAAAAGCCGCTGCTGCGAGTCGAGCGAGTGAGCCGACCTGCGTGCTGCGATCTCCCTGCAATCGCTCTTTCAGCAGCTTGTAGAATTCGAGAGGCTCCTTCAGAAGGCCTTTGCGCAGAGACTGTAGTCTTGGATTGTTTTTGAGTTCTGGATTTTTGGCTACCACATCGCCGAATCGCTTGACGGCCGCGATTGCGTCCTTTTCTCGATCCTCCGCCTTGGTCTTCGCAATCCCGAAGTCGATGTTCTTTTGGTTTAGTTCCTTCGCATGCGCCCCTTGCTGATACGCGATGATCGAAGCCGCACAAATCCCCAGCGCCATCGCAACCACCGTGCTCGTCACGATCGTCGGATGCTGCTTGACCCAGCGCCGCGCCCGAACGGTAACGGGCTCCTGAAACGCACTAACCGGCTCATCCGCAAGCCATCTTTCCATTTCATCGGCTAGAGTTTTTGCGGAAGGATATCGGTCGCTCGGCTGGAGCGCCATAGCCTTCAGGCAAACGGCCTCCAGCGGCTTGGGAACCGACATCCACACTTTGCGGGGCCGTTCGATTTCGCCTCGGCGAACTTTCTCCAAGGTGTCGACCGCCGTGTCGCCTTGAACGGGCGGTGATCCAGTGAGGAGGGCGTAAAGGGTCGCTCCGAGCGAATAAACATCGGTGGCCGGGCCAAGCGAATGGAGCTTGCCCTCCGCTTGTTCAGGCGACATGTAGGCGGGCGTACCGATGGCGGAACCTTCCAGGGTTTCACCATACGACCCGCTGCGCGGCTTCACCGGGCGGACGGGATCGCCTTGAATACTTTCTTCATTTTTGCCGAGCGCTTTGGCGAGCCCCCAATCGACGACCAACGTTTCGCCGTAAGGGCCGAGCAGGATGTTGTCGGGTTTTAGATCGCGGTGCAGCACTTTACGGCTGTGGGCATATTCGATGGCGTTACAAACATCGACGAAGCGTCCGAGGAGGCTGCGGAACTCGACGGCGCGTGCGCCCGTCAGTTGTTCATGGGGCGTGCGCACTTTATGAAACTTTTCGATCGCCCGTCTTAGATTGTCACCTTCGACGAAGCGCATCGCGTAATAGGGGCGGCCGTCAGCGTAAGTTCCCAGGCCGTAAACGGGGACGATACCGGGATGTTCGAGTTGTCCCGTGATTTCGGCTTCTTGCACAAATCGCTGTTGACTAGCAGGGTCATCAGCACACTTGGCGAGCATTTCCTTGAGTGCGACATTTCGGTTGAGTTCGCTATCAAGGGCGACAGAGACTTGGCCAAGGCCGCCTTTAGCGTGGGCGCGAAGAATAATGAAGCGACTGCTTCGCGAGTGCGTATTTGCGAGAGTCGCCGTCGATGACATCGGATCGCCGCGTTCCTTCAATGGAATGGCGGCGAGCGACGCATTCAGATCGGGATCGGCTAGTTGTCGTAGATCATTCGTGACGGCGGGAAGGGAACTGAGCGCCGCAAGGCTTTTTTCAGGGTCGTAGTCGTGTTGCTTGAGATGTTCATCGACGAGGGCGGCGAGCAAATCCCGTTGCGATTCCGACATCGATCGGTGCTGAACAAGGATCGCTTCCAGTGACTTACTCTTATCGCTCGTCCAGACGCTGAACGCAGCGATCAACTGTTCTTTGGAGATAAAGCTGTTTTGCAGGGCCAGCAGACCCAGGAGAAGATCACGATCATTGCGCATAGGGGTTCCTTCTTGTGGACCGCTATCTTATAGGGCGCTGATGACGGGTCAAATCTGCGGGAACCGAGTCGCGACTTATTCGAGTTGGCTGGACGATTGCCCCGTGTTTATGCTTCCGAGTCAATCAACTCGTCAGGAATCAATCCTGGCCGACCCGAAGCGGTGGGTGGGCGCCGTCGGTGAATTGAGTAACTCCGTTTCCACCAAGTGTTGATGTCATTCCACCCGCTCATCGGGCAACTCTAGCGCTAATTCATCCAGTGCCTGCTCTAAGTCTTCGATTTGGGCCGGCTTCACCCAGTGCTGATCGAACCCGGACCGGAGTGATTCCAGCCGGGCAGGCTCGCTACTTAAGCCACTGATCGCGATGGCCGTGAGAAGATCTTTCCCCCAATGAGATCGAATCGTCCGGCACACTTGGTAACCGGAAATGTCGGGAAGCTCCAAATCGAGCAAAGCCACTTGAGGCCGAATTTTCTCTGCGAGAGAGATAGCCGTTGTTCCATCAAAGGCAACGTAAGTTTCATGTCCCATCGACCTTAAGAGGCGAGACATTCCGTTGGCGATTTCCCGATCATCGTCGGTGATGAGAACTCGAAGCGATTGCATGCGTAGCTCCCAAGAATGTCATGGCTAACGGACACACTGGCGGAAATTCGGGGCATTGAGCGTGCTTGCGGACTCTTATAGGGGGCAAGTGCTAACCTTGTGCCGCTTTGTCCGGGTAAGCCCGACATGCCACAGGCGCGGCCTTTGGTTCTTTTTTTGGCAACCGCGACCAAATGACCTATTGCTCGTCGATGGACCGGTTTCTTACCAGACGATTGATTGCTATCTCAAGCTCAACAATCTTCACCGGCTTGAGGAAGTGCATGTCGAAGCCCGAACTAGCCGCTCGATCTTTCAGCTCATCCTCGCCCCACCCGGTAATTGCGAAGGCGGCTATCAGTTCTCCGCGCAACGATTGACGGATGCTCTGGCACACATCAAAGCCACTCATTTCCCGGAGCCCGATATCAAGGAGCACCACTTCCGGGCGAAACTGATTGGCCAGCTCGATGCCCGTGGGCCCGTCATAGGCGACCTGGACTAAATGGCCCAGCACTTTCATACACCGCGCTAGCGAATTTGCGGCGTCTTGATTGTCATCCACGATCAGTATTCTCAAAACTCGCTCGCAATACAGGCCGAGTGGGCAGACTATTTGCCCAGGAAACTGCCTTCACATTGGTAACTTAAAGAGAAATCGATTCTTGCACGTCGCCTGGATGGGGACCTATCGGTAAATTAACGATGGCCGCCAAAGCGATGTTGTCTATAACACAGTGAGACGAACTTGAGCGCAAACAAGTTCCGTCCCCATTTCTGCTTCCTAAGTCGAAGCTAGCATTGAGCTTCGCAAACGCAAGCGTCCGCATCGACGTCGAGGACGAAAAAGGATGACGGCTTGATCACATTGTTGGGACATCTTTTGATTCGGATGAGTCCAAGAGCCCGATTTTGGCGGCATCAAAGAGCATGATGTGACCACAGTCAGCGCAGATCAGTTGAGCGCATTGCCTTGATTTCGCTTCAGGAGTCGCATTGCTAGTTGCGTGCTCCAGCATGGTTGTTATTCCGCTCGGCTCAATGTCTGACTTTCCGCAAGCAAGACACTCCATTTTGAATCCGTTACTTTTTAGGAATAGCTTAAAGCGTTCAGCAGATCCGCTGTTAATCGACATTCGATGCGCCCCGATGTTGTTTTGTTTGGGTGAACGGTCACCACTGTCTAAAGCCTACCACTGGCGCGAGATTCAATGTCGCTTTAGGCGCCGTGGTTAAAGTTTGTATCCGCCTTATTAGCGGCTCAGCGCTCCTTGCCGGCCTTTGTCTTGGATGACGCGCCCTCGCGACTTGATCGAGTGATGACTGGATCATTTAATCGCTGCACTGCCCCCACGGCGAATTCGGTCAGCCTCGTAAGGATGCGCGCATCCTCAAGATCGAACTTCAGTTGTGGACTATGCGCAACGACCCAGACTGTCCCCCTTGGCGTGTCATCGATGTAGAAAGGTGAAAGCAACGCCTCGAAGATCGGGGGTTCCACCAGCATAGTGTACGGAAAATGGAGTTCTGGCCGCTGGAATAAGAGCGGACGCCTTTGATCCAACACGACTCCGCACGGGCTCGCCCATCGCGACAATCCATTCCCGACGTTTCCGGCGAATTTCCCCGCGATCGCGGGCCAAACGAATCGCTCATTCGAACCCTCCCCCTCGAGGACGCTGATCCCCGCGGAGTCCGCATTGCAGGCGAGCATCAAGACGTCGGTAAGCCGCTGCATGATCACGTGCGGATCATTTGCTTGCACTTCAGCCAAAGCCGCAACGGCATACTTTTCGACCTGCGCATCTGGGGTTCGCGATGGTCTTTTGGCCAACTCTTCCGTGACCAACACTTCGTCAAGTCGCCGCCATAAACTAGCGCCACGCTGATCGACGGCTTGAGCGCCTTGCGACATGAGTGAGCTCCTTGAAATTATGGTCACATTTAATGTCCTAAAGATGTCACGGCCCTACAAGTGGCGAGTGCCTTCTAGTCTTGAATTCCAGGCCATAGGTCAGAGGGCTTTACGCCGAGGACGGCGGCGATTCTCACGATCACAGTACGTTTCGGTCGGAGTTTCATATGGATCATTCTGGAGATTGCCCCAGCTCTGACAGACTAACTGTCCAAGCCGCGATTGCGTTAGCCCCTGCGCCTTCATGGCCTTAGCCAGTGCTACAGCAAATACAGATTGAGCATCAGGCGTCGAGGTCATCGACGCGCCATAGCTATCAAAATTTGTTGCATTTGTCGCGGTCGAAGCCTTATTGTCTGAACTTGAGCTGCTATTTGTCGCTTCTGTCGACGCTGATTCGCCGGACTCGATATTATTTTCGCTGCGTTGATTCATAAGCACGAATGACTCGGCAATAGTTGTGCCACAATATTGGTTCGCGAGGAAGATCAGACTGACGCCGGCGTTTGTCGTTGCACCTAGCCGCCCAGCAATGCGCGCACCCGTCTGCCGATGGCGTAATGTCTAACTCCCATTGGAGACTGTGACGCCTGCTTTGAATGCGATCATTCCCGCGAAACTAGCGGCCGATAGAAGCTCTGTCTGTCTCACTTCCGCCCTCGAGCGATCATTACGCCGGTAGAGGAAGTGGATTTACATGCGACAACTTGCCGCGATGGGTGTTAGGAGCCGTGCCAAGGCTTGGGCAGGCGGCAAATTTTAGCTCAAAGTTCCGGTGAAGATCGAATTCGCTTAATAGCAATCCACCATGATTAGCCTTCCCCCCGGTATCGGTATTTCAGCAATCGCCATCCACAGGCCGCCAACTCGGCTAGAGAATTCCTGGTTTGGCGCCCGCATGCCTCGCAAGTTTCAGCAGCACACCGGAACTCGATCACGATTGGTTTCTTCCGAGTGTGAAATCGACCTGGCTTTGCGAGCGATCCGGCAATTGCAGCGGGACATTCAGTGCGATATGCAAGATTGCGCCGGGATCGTTTTCGTTTCGCCATCCTTTGTTCCGTTGGACGTCGTTAGAAAACTAACGGCGCGGGAGCATTGGCGTCAAGAAAGTCTGGCGGTCGCGACTCGTGAATTGTCGAATGCACTTGGGCTGGTGAACTGCTGGAGCCACGGAATTAATTGGTTTTGCAGCGGCTATGCCAAGGCGCTTGCTGTCGTCGACCGTCGTCACGCTTACGGTCCAGATCTGCAGCGAGATCAGTTTATCCTCGTTGTTACTGCGACCCGCATTAGCCGAATAACGGACTACGAATGCCCGCAGTCTGGAGCATTGTTTGGCGATCTCTCGACGGTGACCTTGTTATCGCGAACGGATAGCCAGAAGTACTCTGTCAAACTCAGACTGCGTCACGCTTTCGCCGAAAAGCAGGCCGCGAGCGGGACTTTCTTCAACTATGAAGTGCGAGGGCAAGTACTCGGATCAACGGGTGAGCGGTCTCTAAATCGATTAGTATTTCGACTCGATGGCTTGGGCATTGCAGACGCTGCCCCGCGAGCGATGGCCGATGCGTTATCTAAATCGCTGGTCGCAAAGCACATTCAGCCCCAAAGCGTTGGCGTCGTCGTTCCCCATCAAGCGGGAACGGGGATTGTGCGTTTTGCGAGCATGAAATTTGAAGCCGAGGGCGTAAAGAGCAAAGTCATCAACGACATTACAGGCGAGGTTGGCAACGTCAGTTCGAGTTCAATTCCATTCGCCTTAAAGGAGAAGTGGGATGAATTAGACGGACTTATCGCCTGCCCAGCAGCTGGAGTTGGCGCGCCGGGACGAGCGGAAGTCACCCAAGGCTGTATACTGCTAGAACGCATTGGCTAAGGTTCTGAAACCGAAGCGGCTGTACGTCCGCAGGGCAAGCTTACACAGTAGCGGAATAATCGATGTAGTAAGCGACAGGAGCAGGAGGTATTTAGAGCTAGGAGCGGCGGTGGTCGTCCCCCGTTCAATTCGATTCGTAGTTGTTTGTCGCTCTAACGGTGCGTGCGCCATTCGCTTTTGGCTCGATGAGTTCAAGTAGCACTTCTAGCTTTACCGGCTTCACAAGATGCAGATCAAAACCGGCCTCTGCCGACTTCGCACGGCTTGCTTCATCTGCCCAGCCGGTGATGGCGAAGATTTTTACATTTCTTCCGGAGGGCAGGCCACGAATAAGCTTGCATAGTTCGTAGCCATCGATAAAAGGCATGCCAAGATCGAGAAACACCAGAGTCGGCACGAAGTTAGAGAAGGTCGTTAATCCTTGCCGACTGTCGACAATTGCCTGAGTCTCGCATCCAGCGGCCTTAAGCAACCGCGCCAGCGACCGAGCGGCTTGCTCGTTGTCGTCGACAATCAGGATTCTTGCGGCGCTTTCGCACTTCTCTTCCGCAGGTTGAAATTCCATCACATCACCAGATCACGAGAAAGCGCTTCTTAGAGACAGAGAGACCATGCATTGGCAAATGGCATGGTAGTTTGGCGATCGAAAAGCGGCGAGAGCGAAATCGAAGTCAGGCATACATATGCTCAGGGGTTCGTGGGAAGAAATGGCACTAACTTGTGGACTTCGTGTCAACCATTGCCTCGCATCTGACAAATTGTCGTGTCGCTGTCAGGTAAGCTCGCCGCGAACGTACTTCCATTCTTCGAGAAGGTGCGGAGATTCGCGAAGCAGTGATGCGATTTCATCGGGTGTGAACCCGAGTGAGGTCAGAATCGCACTGTGCGCCATTGGTCCAGGTCTTTGTCCCGCGCACTCCGGAAGAGATTTTACGAAGTCGATCAGTTCGCGATCGCTGCGATCGACATGACGTGCTGAAACTCGCCTTAGGATCATCAGATCAATTTGGTTCAGATCGCAAACAGCAGCGGGTTTACGATTGCTACCTTTTCGAAGGACTTGCTCGGCTTCCGAATGAAATGGTCCTCTCTCGTCATCAAAATGAAGATCGCTTCCGAGAATGGGCTCCCCCATGACTCTCCAGGACTCACGTTCACTGAGATAAAGAATTGCAAGAAGCCTGCATTCTGACCAATTGGAGGTGCATGCATTTTGTATGACCAGCAGCGCTCGAATTACTTTTGTTTGTTGAGAGGAGGACATCGGAACCCCCTTTGCAATCGCTCCTTGGTTTCGAATCGGACTTGGTTGGCAATTCACGCGCAGACGTGCAAGCCATGCCAAAATCAAAGCGAATTGCATGCCAAATTAGTGGCGAGGATTCTGCCAATAGAATTGGACTTCACTGGTTCCGATTGGACGCCCAACACCATCTACACCGACTTATACACCCTTTGCCGAAGGGATCGCACGCCACTTATTGAAGGAACGCGCTCGAGTCATACGCAGCAGGTTAACCCGGGCCTCAACTTGTGTTTTCCACGCCCCCGCCCGGCCCTCCAGACCGCAAAGTGCAATGACGCCGCCCGATTCAATTCACTCTCTGTTACCGGCGGCGATTTAGTTCGCGACGTCGCTTCATTAGGGCGCATAAAAATAGCCAACGACCCCGAGCTAGAAGGATCATTGGCTGTTCTGGGGCTTACCGTCGTCGGGCCTTACTGCGATCGAAGCAGGAGAAACCGATCGCCACCGTGATATTGGCTGCTCCCCCAACGAGCATGGAGTAGAGGGCCACAACCACTAGGTTGGCAATGGCTGAATCGAAAGGAAGTAAGTTCATGGTGTGGGTCTCCACGGTTTACTCTCGGCAGGATCCTCATGAAGTCTGAAATAGATTCACAGGTTCCTCTCCGCTAGCCGTTCTATCGCGACGATTTGACCTGCTGAACGTGCGATTGCCTATCGGAAAGCTGAAGTCCAGAAAGCCCAAACCGCGAAGACGCAGAAGAGAGTGGCGCCGGAAATCGCGCCTAGAGCGATGCGTCGAAACATACCCCCGATAGCAGCCCCACTCAGGAAGAATGCGGCAGGTACAGATAGTGATTCGAATGGCTGCGAAATGTCAGCAAGATCCGTCTGGCAGAGTAAAGTCATCCCTAATCCGCTGGCAAGCAATACGCTCTCGATCAGCCAATAAAATCTAGTGGTTTTATTGCGTTTGAGCATCACAGGAATGATACGAAAGATACCACCACGAAGGCAATGATTACCTTTCTTTCAGCATCACGCAGTGTGAGCAAGTCTTGGCAAACTTGGCGGCGTGCATCTTGGTGCGCGGTGTAGTGCTTCATGGTGCATCATTAATTCTCGTTTCGCCAACTCGATCGCCTCGCTGTTAGTCGGTCGCAATTCTGCGGTGACATGCGTGCAATGACAATATGTGCAGCTCCACAGTCCACGGAGACGCTCCGTCTCTTCGCGCAGCCCGACTTCATAAATCACTTCGTCGACCGGAACTTCAATGGTTCCTAGATACTCTTTGAACGTCGCCATCTTGGCTTCCTCCAATCCGATTGCGCCGCAAATAATTTGCAAGCGTCCTTTCGATTATTGACGCGTGCAGCGACACGACAATCAATCCCACTTGTAAAAATTCATGGATTAGATCGCTTGTTTGATCTGGGGGCATCCACCAGTAGCGATATGGAGATTTCAGCGAAACTTCTTCGCTGAATCGTCTAGTCTTTTTCCAGCGAGCCCACCTGTAGATTCCTTAAGGTAAAAGGGTTCCTTCCCGCCTCAATCCTCGGGAAAAACAACCACTCTTCCTGGGTATTCGGGGCCAGCAGGTTAAGGTTGATGATCTTGGTGCGCGGTTGACTTGTTGACTGGGCGCGTGGGGTGATTGGGTGACTGGGGGGCGGAACACATGGGGCAAGGACGCGATCTCGACATGGTCCTTTTACGACGGCGTCGCGAAGGAAACCCTCCCAGCGAATCGCCAGCGCCATCAATTTCAAATTGCGTGGAATACGTCCGAGCAGGTGGAATTTTGTCGATGTCCGAGTCCCGGCACCTAGTTTCCTAGGCCCCCCTGTACTTGGTGTGGCTAAGAATTGACCGAAGAAGTTGTGCTGGCATTGATTTGGACTGCTGCTGCTTTTCGCCAAACGGTCACCACCACGAACAGGGCGCGAAGGGAGAATCGCGGAGAGAGGCGATTGCAGAGGGGAGTGGACATGGTGTCTTATTGCCAATGAGTCGCCAACTTGATTCTACCCATATCGGACACCGACATGCGATGGTTCCGCTCTCAGAGTTCAGCATGTGGCTTTGCTCCAGAACTTAAAATGAGGATCGGTAGGCTTTTCTACATGGCTGTGATGTTCTCAGTGTTGGAGGCTGCCGCAACAGGAGCGTCCTGCTTCGCTGAAACTGGCCAACTCCGGATTCGTGTTGTCGATGACGCATCGGGCACACAGATGCCGGCTCGCATTGTGCTTCGAGATGCCAAGGGATCGTACCCAGGCGATCGGTTGGCGATCACAGCCGATCGGTGGCCCAATATCGAAGCGCATGGAGTTTTCATTTCTGGTGAAACGAGTTTCGACTTACCGCCTGGAAAAACTCGGGTCACCGCCGCACACGGATTGGAGTACAAGGCGGCATCCGCCGAGGTGGAAGTGGTAGCTGGCCAGAAATCGTCTTTGGAATTGCGACTTGCGCGGAGCGTCAACCTGCGCGAAGCGGGCTGGGTGTGTGGTGACCTCCATGTGCATATGATCCATGGGGAGAACCAACGGCCCACGAGCTACGAAGATGTTGCAACCACTTGTGCTGCGAATGGGTTGGACTTTGTTTCGGTGGGCCAGGAATACGTGGGCGCCGGAAAGTCAAACCGGCAGGACTTCCACAATCGGTGCAAGGCAGCATCCAACGATCGATTTACGATGTTTCTCGGCGCCGAAAGACCAAAGAACATTCTCGGTCACCAAGTGCTGCTCGGTTGTGAGAATCCCTTCCTCGTTTCCGAAGAGCCACCTTACTTCAGGGGCCATGCAGAGGTTCACGAGCAAGGAGGCATCTCGGTCTATGTCCATCCAGTCCGCTATTATCCTGGCAAGCAATATGGGGGCGAGTGGCTTGATTTTCCCGGCAACAACTTAGCGCGTGAGTTGATCTTTGACGCCTATTGCGGCCCTTCTTTCGACGGCTTGAGCGTCCTCAGTGACGAACCGGACAATAAAGACGCCCACCAATTGTGGTTCAACCTGCTCAATCGCGGGTTCTTCGTTCCGGTGTTTGCAGATAGCGACGCATGTTTCGATCGGCCAACTTTAGGGCTCAAGTCGCCCGGTCTGTGGAATACCTATTTTCGAATAGGCAGAGATACTCCGATCACACAGCAAGCACTTTGCGAAGCCGTCAGGCAAGGACGTACCTTTGCGACGACTGGGCCGCTTGTGCAATTCCGGGTTGCCGACCAGATAAGCGGCGCGACTCTGCCCACAGATGGACAAAAGCGACAGGTCGTTGTCGACGCCTATTATCCACAACATTCATTCAGCCTCGAATCCACGGATAGCAAGACGAAGACGCCCATTGCAATTGGCAGGATCGAGTTGATTCGTAACGGAGTCGTCGTCAAGCAATGGGAGCCCCAACAACAAGCGGTTCATCTCGAGCATGTGCTTACCGAATCCAAAGACAGTTGGTATGTCGTTCGCGCCTTCGGCAATGACCAGCGCTGGCAAGTGGCGTTGACCAGTCCGATCTACTTCTCCGGGCGCACTGTTCCCCAAAAGAGGGAACCACGCGAAGTGCTGGTAAAAGGAGACATCTATGACTTCAAAACCGGTGCGGAAAGATCAGGCGAAGTGGTGATTCGAAGACAGGGCAAGGAATTACAGCGAATGAGCGCGACCGGTCCCTTCGACGCGCGAATGCCGCTCGACGCAGAAATCTCGGTGGAAGCCCCTGGCGAACCAACGATAACCAAAAACTTGCTGCTGGATTACGGGCCGGTTCACCATTTTCTCTGGTACTTAGAGAGTCGTGACTTGGGAAAGGTGGAAACCCTAGACAAATTCGAGTTCCTCACTCGGGAAGTGAAACTCGACTTTCCTCTTGGCTACCGGATGCCGGGCAACTACGTCGTCGAAGCATTGAAAGGCGAGATGACGATCGACGCTTTGCGTATCTTGGGAGGCCCGGCAAGGAGCGCCGGCGGCTCTGTAGCCGTCGCGGCTGTCCTGACCGATGTCGCTCAAATCGATCGAGGCGACAAGTTCAACATCGCCGTGGTATTTCGGGATGAAGGATCTACTGAAGGGTGTGGCCCTTTTGTTGTTGAAGCACGTGCCTACGATCCGTCGCGACCGACTGGCTTTGGCGCGCTCAAAAAGTTTGACGAATTCGAGAAAACATGGGCGACCGCGAAAGACTTGGGAGACGGTTACAAGCTCGTCGCAGGTTCGATTACCGTCTCGGATTGGGTGAGGCCGGGACCTGACAGTTGGATCGACCTTTCGATTCGTGCTCGGCAAGGAAATGGCGATGCCGCTTTCATCGGATTGGTGATCCCTCTCGGACCGACCAAACGAGCGCTGACCCTGAGTAATAGTTGGCCAACGATGCCGGTATCTTGGCCGGATCGAAGTTACGGGATCGGGCCGTTTCGCATCTGTAACCGAATTGGCCGCAAGGCACAGCCAAAATCTGACTATCGCAAGCTCCATCTCCAGCTCTCAAGTAAGGGGCGCGATTTTGACTTGTTGCCTGAGCGTGAGGGTAAAGGAAGCCCGAAGTCGAATGAAGCGATGTTCACTGATCACTTCCTGGACCAAATACTCAATTCAGAGTCGCGACTTTCGCCATGATGAAGGGGCGCCCTCCAGTGCGATTAACCCTAGGAGTGGCGGCTTTGCAGCTACAGGTTCACGCGAGTTTTGAGTGGCAGACTATTGCTCTGCTCAGTGAAGCAATATACGTTTCAGTTGCCGCTACTTTTGCGGCATATCAATTCACCACAGGAGGTCAGTGATGGCGAAGAAGAAGGCAGCCAAAAAGGCGCCGAAAAAGGCAGCGAAGAAATCGGTCAAAAAAGCAGCAACCAAGAAAGCTCCCAAGAAGGCCAAAACGAAGGGCTTGGCCGCCAGAGTAACGAAGGGGGTAGCAAAAGCGGTTGAGTACGCCGAGGAGATGGTTGCCATGCCATTCACGAGCGGAAAGAGTAAGAAAAAGGCCAAAAAGTAAAAGAGTCGTGACGTCGTCCGTGGCGAAATTCTCTTGCATGTGCCCCTTGGAGTTCTAAGGGGCTTTTTTATGCGCTTCTCGACGTTCTTCACTCCGGAGCTGAATCGTCAGCGCTGCGATCAGCTGCCTAGCTCCGCGCCCCGTAACTGTTAACCCGAGAGCTGCTGCATTTCACTCTCGGAATGGACCACGGGTAGTCTCACGATGAATTCGCTGCCTTTCCCTAACCCGGCACTCGTCGCGTCAAGCGTCCCCCCATGCATGCCCACGAGATAACGCGACAGACTCAGGCCAATGCCCAATCCGTTGTGCTCTCGGGAGAGGGCGTCACCGAGTTGCACAAACATATCGAAGACACGCGGTAGAGACTCGGGAGCGATGCCAATGCCGGTGTCGGCGATGGAAATGACTGCGAACCCGCCGTCGACTTGGACAGTCACCCAGATCTGTCCTCCCTGGGGTGTGAACTTCGCAGCATTGGTCAGTAAGTTGCAAAGCACCTGTAAGATGCGGGCTCGATCGCCGTCGATCGATGTTTCCACATCTGCCTTTAGACTCAGACGATGTCGACCGTTCTCTAAATGAGGCTGAACGGCTGCAGTGGCATCCTGCACTACCTCAGTGAGCTGAAGATCTCACGGCGCAGTTCAATTTTTCCGGTGTTGATGCGACCAAGATCCAGCAGGTCATCAACGAGTCGCACCATGTGTTCGACTTGGCGGTGAATCACGGCATGGATTTCTCGGACTACGGTTGGATCTAAGCCCGATTCCACTTGCATTCGCAGTAGTTCCGCCCCCGTTCTGAGAGGTGCGAGCGGATTACGTAGCTCATGAGCCAGAGTCGCAAGGAATCGATCTTTGTTTCGCGCTTCGTCACGAAGTCGCTGCTCGCGTTCTCGGAGGTCCGCCAGCGCCTTTCGCCGCAGTTCACCGCCCCAGCCGATTCCCCCAAAAAGCAGGATCAAAACCCCCAAATTGATAACATCGAGCGCTCGGAATTCCGAGGCGGGCGGCAGGGAGCTTGGTTGCGTGAGGCTGGCGACAACAATCAGGATAAACGGACTAATGAGCCCCGGTCCCGATCCGCAAAACCAAGCCGCTATGCCAATCAGCATTAAAGCGATCGCACCACCTATCTCACCGAACCGCTCCTTCGAGAGCAAGCATGCTGCGCAGGATGTAATCAACCCACAAATCAGATAGCGAAGCAAAGTCCGGATGTGGGGACTTGCGATCAGCGATTTTACTGAAGCTTGCCGCGACTTTTCATTTTTTGGCGAACGATCTTCCCACATGACCGCTATCTGAAGTGGGGAACCGAATGTGGGGCCGTGCGAGAGGCGGTAGCTTACCCGGTTTCTAACCAAAAGCGAACTGCATCAATCCTAAAAAACGCTCGTTTAAGGTCGAATGCAAGACTTCCCGCTGGTCGCTCCACAACTCGTCCAGATTACGAAATCCGCATTGATTCCATGTCGAATCATCTCTCTTCCCGCAGCCTCTTAATTCCCCAAAGCGCCGATGATCGCAACGCCGAAAGCAAGCACGTCGCGAAGCATCCTGCGGCCTCTAGTGCTCTGTCACAACTTGAATTGGGGATGGATGTGTGGCTGTGTTCCGAAAACAAAACGGCGAAACAGACTATTTTGCAAGACTAATTCAGTCTGTTTTGTTTTCTAAACACGGC
>JBKJSI010000277.1:0-21409 GCA_046595915.1 Pirellulaceae bacterium | reverse complement strand
TAGTGATGCATCGAAGCTCACTGGCAGCGCCGCTACGGTCCGCCGCGACGATGCCGTGGAGGCAACCCAACACTTGCCCAAAGATCCCTCTAAATCGCCCTCGAAGGAAATGCCATTAGCCTCGGGCGGCGATGAGGCGCCAGCGACGATGCAACTGGCGGCGTCGATTTACTCTTTCCTTTCCCCACCCGAGACCAAAGACGAAATCGGGCGGCTCGGCGGCTATTGCGTAACGAAACTGCTTGGCGCGGGCGGCATGGGAATGGTCTTCCAGGCGGAAGATCTTCAATTGCGGCGAAAAGTGGCGCTGAAGGTGATGCGGCCTGAAGTCGCCATGATCACCAACGCCCATGATCGCTTCCTCCGCGAAGCGCGAACGATGGCCCAGATCGAGCACGATCATGTTGTGGCCGTGTTTCAGGTTGGCGAGGAACGCGGCGTCCCCTTCATGGCGATGCCTTTTCTCCAGGGCATGCCACTCGACACGGTGCTGAAGAAAAATCCATCCATTCCGTTGATGATCTCATTGCGGATGGGATTTCAAATCGCCAACGGACTAGCCGCCGCACATTCGCGCGGTTTGATTCATCGCGATATCAAGCCTGCGAATATCTGGATCGAAACGCAGAACAATAATCGTGTGAAGTTGCTCGACTTTGGACTTGCGCGAGGCAATGACGAAGAGATCAACCTCACGCAGAGCGGAGCGGTGTTAGGGACGCCTGCTTATATGGCGCCGGAGCAGGCTGCTGGAGGCCCCATCGATGCTCGTGCTGACCTGTTTAGTCTCGGCGTCGTTCTTTATGAGCTCACGGCTGGGAGACGGCCCTTCGCGGGTGCGGGGACGATGGCAATCCTGACCGCGCTTGCTATTCACAATCCGCCGCCGCCGCACGAAGTCAATCCAAGCATTCCCGAAAATGTCTCCGCCTTCATCATGCGGCTACTCGAAAAGGATCCCGAGAAGCGGGTCAGTAGCGCCCAGGAAGCGGCCAAGGAACTTGCCAGCCTCATTAAGGCCAAGGCGGCGGAACCGAAGGAATCGCCGATCGCCAACGACACCGTTGGCGGGGGCAACCTAAATCTACCCACGATTAAGGCAATTCCACGTCACAAAGAGCTCAGCCCACCGACTAGATCTGTTCCCGTTGCGGCGCCGATCGCGGACGCGAGTGGGACGAAGCGTCGAAATCTCTTGCTGGCCGCAATTGGTGGCGGCGTGCTTGGCTTGCTGGTGATCACTTTCGCGGTCATCACGATCTTCATGCGCACGGCTTACGGCACGCTCGAAGTTCAAATTGATGATCCGAGCATCGAAGCCCGTTTCAAAAATGGCTCGCTCGTTTTGACCGATGACACGGGTAAGGTTCGGTATACGCTTCGCCCCGCCGCAGAGCTTGCCGATAAGAATGAGAAAATTGAAGCTGGGAACTACAAGTTACGAGTCGAAGGTGCGGATGGCCTGACAGTCGAAACGGATACGTTTTCGCTGAAGAATGGGAAGCGTGAAATCGTTAAGGTGATTTTGAAGCCAAATGCGACTTCCATCGCAGTCGAAGCGAATAACGACAAAGCCGCCGAGTCGGTTTCTGATGGCTTCGTTTCGATCTTCAATGGCGTCGATCTCACCGGCTGGACTCCGATGCGTAGTCCGAAAATAGATCAGCATGAACCAACGACTGGCGGCTGGGCAGCGCGCGACGGGCAATTGGTTTGCGATACGGCGGGCTCGGGCTGGTTACGATTCGATCAACCGCAGGGAGATTTTGAGCTTGAGCTAGAGGTTCAGGTTCCTAAAGGAAAGAACTCAGGAATCTTGATTCGGCATTCCGGCCTGGGCGCGCTCTATCGAGAGGGCGGAATGGAAATCCAAATTGAAGATGATCCGACTCAGACGAAACCCAATCAGAAAATCGGTTCGATCTATGGCGCGGTGGCCGCCAAGGAGAATGTTTTGCGTCGCGGTGAGTGGAATCGGCTAACGGTTCTTTGCGATGGTGAACGAGTTGCTGTCACGCTCAACGGCGTCTCCGTCGTGGATGCGAAAATGAATGAAACTCCTTCGCTCAAGGATCTCCCGCGAAAAGGTTACATCGGCATTTACAATCCATTTGGGCAAGGCAACGGAACATCATTTCGCAATCTCCGGTTGCGGAACTTGCCAGCTCCTGGCGCTACTCGATCGACTTCTTCACCTGACGCCGCCGATCGCACGGGGGTCGCGACTGCTGCGACATCCACCATGTCTTCCAATGAAATTGCCAAATGGGTCTTGGAGAGCGGAGGCGAACTCGCGCTCTGGAGCAACGGCAATTTCCTGAAACCCACTAAGCCGCAGGAGATACCCGGCGGCGCCTTCACTTTTGCTGAAGTCAGTTGGAAGGAGTCCCGACAGCCAGCCGACATTTCTTCTCTTACGAGCCTGACAGAACTCGGCCACTTGTCGCTATGCATTCCCGCGGAGGGTGAGGCTTTTCTCAAGAGAGCAGAGCTGCACGCCAACATTGACCAGCTCTATTTGAGCGGCCAGCAGCTATCCGAAGGAGGGAGCACCCTGTCCGACAAAGCACTAACCGGACTAAAGAATTGGAAAGGCCTGAAGGGACTCTCCCTGAACAAAGGCGCGCTCACGGGCTCCGGTTTAGCAACCCTACTAGAGATTCCTTCTCTTAAGAAACTCCTCATCTATCAGTGGGATATGAACTCTGTCGGACTAGCGGCCTTAAACAACAACGCGAATCTGGAAGAGTTCTCGATTCAACTCTGTCCAATGACTGACGCGGGATTCGCCGCCGTCGCTGCACTTCCCAATTTGAAAGTTCTCAAGCTGGACTGTGATCAAATCACGGATCGAGGACTTGCTGCATTGGCAGAAGCGAAAACGCTCAAGAGTCTGGAACTGGTGAACAGCAAGAAAATCACCGACTCAGCTTTGCAACGGCTTCAGCAGGCGTTGCCAGAACTCAAGATCCAGCGCGAAGGTGCTCTCTGGATGGGGAAATGATCAATATTTTTGCAATACAAAAGTTTCACGACTAATTCTCCCCCATCGGTCATTGCATACGGGATTGCCGATTTCCCGCAATTACGGTGAGCCGCGCATTGAATCGCGCTCTACCGAGGGGTACGATGCCGACCAGCATTTCCTTTGGATCTTCCAGCTCGCCAATCAAACGCCAACCTTTACCAGCCGCGGCATCACATCTCTCCCCACGGCGCGCCGGCAAGAATCCCGTTCCATTCCGCTTTTCTTCGGGGCCTCTGATGTTGCGCTCTTCCCGGTTTGATCGACGTATTCAGCAGCGCGTGCTTAAACAAACTCGCTCGCGAGCAGGCGCCTTCGCCATTCGTCAATTGATGGGCGAGCAATTGGAAGAACGCACGATGCTCGCCGGCCTGGGCTCGGACTTGGTTGGCCGGCCAACTGCAGCCGAACACGAATTACTTCTGCAATTCAAGCCGGGCGTCAGCGCAGCACTGCAGAGCAACTCACTTGCCACCGTTGGTGGGACCGTCATCCAGAGCCTACAAAGACTCCCGGGCGGCGCACCTAATTCGAACGGCGTTCAACGTATCCGACTACCAGATTCGATATCCCTCGATGCCGCCATCAGCTCTCTAGCGAGCAATCCCAACGTCAAATACGCCGAGCCCAATTGGATTTATCAGCCAAGCGTTGTCAGCAACGATCCTGTTTATCTCATCCAAAGTCAAATGTGGGGAATGTACAGCGACGATTCCCCAGCCAATGTCGGTCCCAGCGGGACCACCAATCAATTTGGCAGCCAAGCAGAGGAAGCTTGGAACGTCGGCTACACCGGAGATCGCTCGGTGGTCGTTGGCGTGATCGATGAAGGCATCCAGTTCACACATCCTGACTTGGTCAACAACGTGTGGACGAATCCCTTTGATCCGGTAGACGGCATCGACAACGACAACAATGGTTTTGTCGATGACATTCATGGCTGGGACTTCTGGACCAACGACAACAGCATTTATGACGGGCCAGTCGACGATCATGGCACGCACGTCGCGGGAACCATTGGCGCGGAAGGCGGCAATAGCCAAGGCGTCGTCGGCGTGAATTGGAAAACAACGATGATCTCGACCAAGTTTCTTGGTCCTCAAGGAGGATTTACTTCTGGAGCGGTGCAAGCCCTCGACTATCTGGTTGATCTCAAAACGCGCCACGGCATCAATATCGTGGCCACCAACAACTCGTGGGGTGGGGGTGGATTCTCCCAAACCTTGCTCGACGCAATTGTGCGCGCCGCCAACGCGGGAATCTTGTTTGTCGCCGCCGCTGGAAACGCCGGCGTCAACAACGACACGACCGCGAGTTACCCTTCCAACTACAACACCACCTTGAATGGCGCCAATAGCGCTACTTACGATTCCGTGATCGCGGTTGCATCGCTTACCAGCACTGGCGATAAAGCGGGCTCTTCGAGCTATGGACTTCTGAATGTCGATCTGGGCGCCCCCGGCGCGGTGATCGCTTCAACCGTGCCGGATGCCTCCTATGCCTATTACAGCGGCACGTCGATGGCGACGCCGCATGTCACCGGCGCGATTGCCCTGTACGCAACTTATCAACCTGGTGCGACTGCAAGTTCGATTCGCAACGCGATCTTGAGCAGCGTTACGCCGACTCCCTCAATGAATGGTTTCACGGTCACCGGAGGGCGGCTAAGTGTCAGCACCCTGATGCAAACCGTAACCGGGCCATCGTTTTCGATCAACGACGTTTCGCTGACGGAAGGTAACTCGGGAACAAAAACCGCCACCTTTACCGTTTCGCTCTCTGCCTCCTTTGGCAACACGTTGGCAGTGAACTACGCGACCGCTAATGGAACCGCAACCAGCGGCAGCGATTACATCGCGACAAGTGGCACGCTAACCTTCGCCCCGGGCGTAAAGTCGCAAACGATTAGCGTGACTATTAGCGGTGATCCGAATTTTGAGGGGAATGAAACCTTTTTCGTCAATCTCACTCCGACCGCAGGACTCCCCCCTGTAACAATCACCGACGCCCAAGGCCAAGCAACGATTCAAAACGACGACGCACTTCCACCGACGCTAGCGGGCGTAACGGTGAACAACGGTGTTGGATTCACGAATACCGTCCAACGTTCGCAAATCGTCTCGCTGACGGTCAGCTTCAGCGGCCCAGTCACGCTCGATCCCAACGCATTCACGCTGGAGAACATCGGACTCTTTACCGCTGGTTCTAGCTTCGTTCCAGCCGGTCAATTGACCTATACCTCCGGTGTGTCAGCCGCAAGTTTCGTGATCACGTTCGGCGTGGGCCCGGGCAATGTCGATCCCATCGGAACGGTGGTGAATGGCGTGGTGAAACGCGGCGGCGGTTCGGCGGCGGTAACCGATGGTAATTCCCTCGCCGATGGTAATTACGTTCTCACCATCGACCCGACCAAAGTGCATCAATCCGATACCCAGTCGCTCTCAGGGAACAATCGATTTGGCGCCCTGAGCGCGGAGCGCTTTTTCCGCATGTTCGGCGACAGTGACGGCGATGGCGACGTGGACGGCAGCGACACAGTAAACTTCCGCCGCGCACAAACCGCGTTGCAGTACAACGCGGCTCTCGATTGGGATGGAAATGGTTCGGTTTCAATCGGCGTGGATTCGACCAACTTCTCCGCGAATAATTCGAAGAAGCGTCGCCTGTTTTAGTTCCTAGATACGGATGTGCGGAGCCGAGTGTTGACCGAACATCGGCTTTCACGGCTCCCATAACTAACGCCTCGACTCTCGTTCGGTTCGGCTCAAAACTAAAAAGAATGTCGGCTCCACGGTCGAGATCGTTTTTATGCTTGACCAGACTAATTGTCCGTCCGAGCAAGGTACTTCAAGGGTTCATTCCTCAAATTCGATTTTTGGCGCGAGTAGGCTTCCAATCATTGCGTGCGTCCTCGTTTTGATCGGTCATCTGTCGATCGCAGTGACTCCCCTGCCAGATCGATCCGGCACTTTCATCCATGCTCTTCAGATGGGAGTTCTTTTTGGTGGCATTTTTGGTCAGGCCATCGTCGCCGCTTCTTGGGCCTCGCTTGGTCCTGGTGCACTCAGTTTGCGACTCTCCGCTTCATTGATTTGGTGCGTCTCAATCGTTCTCGCGATTTCCGTCAAACCCTGGACTAGCCTTAGCTATAAGGGAAATTTCGGCGGACCGCATTTTTGGTTCGTCGCCGGAAGCGTCGCCGCCGTTTGGCTAATTCTACAGATCCTCTTGTGGGGTCTTCGCGTCCTTGGCGGACCTTTCATACGAATTCCAAGCGAGCATTCGGATAGGGTCAAAGATCAGTATCGTGTAGCCCACTTGCTGGTCTTCATGACGATCGTTGCCGCCATTTTGGGTTGCTTACGATTTGCGGCGCCGTCCCTGGCTTGGTACGAGGGGTTTCCCTATTTGGACTTTGCAGTCGTGTACTCATTGTTGACGTTCGCGGCAGTCATGATCGGTCTATCTCTGGTTCCGGCGACACTACTGCCGCGCTATGGAACTTTAGC
This sequence comes from Pirellulaceae bacterium, assembly GCA_046595915.1. Taxonomy (GTDB): domain Bacteria; phylum Planctomycetota; class Planctomycetia; order Pirellulales; family Pirellulaceae; genus JBKJSI01. The sequence goes on along the minus strand of JBKJSI010000277.1, from coordinate 14,875 downwards.
CACGATCGTGATGCTGATGATAGTCACCCTTGCGACTTGGTGGGAGCATGACGCATTCCTGCTACTCCCCAAGTTTGCGCCCGCGACTGGCAGCCCCTCTTTACTCGATATCGCGGGCTTAAATTCGGGCATCGTAGCTTGGACTTTGATTTACTCCACTCTCCTCCGCTCATTTGGCTACCGGCTCCTCCTTCAATCTCAATAACGCGAACCCATGCCATTGAACCTACCGTCAAAGTACCAGATCACTTACTCCTTAAGCCCCGCTTCCACCATTTCATAAAGTTGCTTCCCCGCCGCCGATTGCAGCTTGCCCGCTTCATGCAACGGCTTGAGGATCGCTTGTGCTTCCGTCAAATGCAGCTTCTTCGCGGCGTCATCTTTGAGTAGCACATCTAGTTCTGATATTCGCACCAGCACATAAGCCGTATCGAACTTCGCCCCGAAACTCTCTGGGTTTTGCTCCAGTATCCTTTTTCGAACGGAGTAACTCTCCGCGAAATAGCCCTTTGCTCCCTCCAGATCCTGCTTGGCGATCGCTAAGTCGCCCAGATTGTTGAGTGAAAACGTAACATCTTTTTGTCGAGTAAGGTTCGTGGGCTCTTCCGCCAAAAATTCCTTCGCCAATTGAAGAGATTCGGTGAAAGCCTTTGCCGCATCCTCAAAGTTCTTCTCTTGCTGTAGCGCTGACCCCAACTTATTGAGTCCCACGCTTATATCTCGCTTGGAAGCAGGCGATTTGTCTATGCTCAAGAGCCCGCGCAGTTGCGAAACGCTTTCGCCATATGCCTTCGTGGCCCCAGCAAAATCTTTCATCGCAAGACGAACATTTCCTAGCTTGCTGAATGATACCGCCAAATCGCGCTGCATCAGAGCGTCAGAAGGGTTGCGCCCCAAAGCCAAGACAAAAAGTTCGCGACTGCGGTCAAATGCCTTGGCAGCATCATCGGTCGCGTCGCGGGCTAAGCAAATATCTCCCACCTTTTCAAATCCAAATGCCATGTCGCGGGCGGCGCCGGCGGCGTCGGGTGCGAGTCGGGCGTTTTTTTCGCTAATCTCGAGGCTCTTTCGGTACGCTTCCTCGGCCTTTGCGAGTTCGCCGAGTTGAAGTTCTGCTTCACCGATTTTTTCGAACGCCACGGACCAATCCCGGCGCGCCTCGTAGTTTTCGTCCAAGGTCGCAAGCTTCGCTGCGAGGTTTTTTCCCAAGTTAAAGAATTTCAGAGCTTCGCGAGTCGCATCGTTTCCCTTAGTGCTTCCGGCGATGAGATAGATGTCCCCAATATCGTTGAGCGCGATCATTCGGTTTCGATCGACTTCGGTTTCCAATTCGACCGATTTGGCTACTTTTTCGAGCCCCGCCAGCGCCTTCGTAAGAAGCCCTCGGCGCACTTCAACCGCCCCGCTCACGCCCGCCAGGTCACGCTGAATATCTCGCACGACGCTCTTGATCGTTGCAAGTGCAAGCTGACTTTGCTCATCCGCCCGCTTCCTCGCTTCACTCTCTTTGGTCGCCAACAGCGTTTTGTCTTGAGCTAGTTTTTGCGCCAACTGATTCGCCTTTTGCTCTTTCTCCGCCAACTCCGCCTTCTGCGTAGCCAATCTCTCAGCCGCCGCCTTCTGCGTCCGCGCGATATTCGTCTGCCAATTCAGCAGCACCGCGAACACACTCGATACAATCGCGACGATCAACATTCCGACCACCGTGGAAAGTGTCGCGCCTCGGTGCCTCCGCGCCATTCTCGCCGCACGTTCAGTGAACGAGTCCTGCAACGCGGCAACCGGCTCATCCGCCAGCCAATGTTCCAAATCATCCGCAAGCCCCTGCGCCGATGCATATCGCTCTTCTGGCCGTTTCGCTATCGCTTTCAAACAAATCGCCTCAAGCTTTGCATCCGGAGCACTCGATACGGCGCGAGGCTTCGTAATCTGTCCTGCGCGAACTTTATCAATAATCTTCCCCAGACTCACATCCTGGACCGGCGGCTGTCCCGTCAACACAAAATAAAGCGTTGCCCCCAGCCCATAAATATCCGCAGGCTTGCCTACCGCTTCACCAGGCTGCGCCTGTTCGGGGCTCATATAAACCGGCGTCCCCACAATATCATTGTGCTGCGTGAGCGCCGGTCCCTCTTTGTCAAGCGGCGAATCAAGCCCCGAAATCGGCCCGTCATCCGAAAGCGTCGCGCCCTCATCGTTCCCATCGACATTCTGCTTCAGTGTCTTCGCAAGTCCCCAATCGATCACAAATGTTTCGCCATAACTCCCCAGCAGAATATTCGCCGGCTTCAGATCACGATGAACCACTTCGCGACTATGCGCATACGCAATCGTGTTGCAAACCGAAACAAATCGCGTCATCAATTGCCGCAGTCGAAAATGACTTTCCGTCGCCGCCAGCGTCTTTCGCTCCAGATGAAATCGCGTCGCCGCATCGCCCAGCGTTTCCCCCTCAATGAACCGCATCGCATAGCAGGGAGGCCCACCCTCACTTCCTCCCAACCCATACACCGGCGCAACTCCCGGATGCTCGAGCCGCCCGGTCACCTCCGCCTCTTTCAGAAACCGCCGCTTGCATCGCTCATCATTCTCATACGCCGCTTTGACAACCTTGATCGCCACATCGCGACCCAGCGTGGTGTCATGCGCAACGAGCACTTCGCCGAGCCCACCCTTGGCATGCCACTTCACAAATTGATACCGCGACTGCGTTGAAATCGGCGCCTCGCTCCAGCCTCGCGGTTTTCCCACGTCTGCTGAAATCTTTTGGGTTCGCTTCGTCACGTCATCTTGCGTATCGAGCGTCTCGACCATCCGCGCCATTGAGTTGAGCGCCGCAACCTTCTCCTTCAGCTCAGGCAAAAGCTGCGGCGCCTCCGCGCACAACTTTTCGAGCGAAACCTCTTCCCCGCGATGCTGAGCCGATTCCCACTTCGCAAGCAAATCAAAGATGCTGACCTGTCCCGTCATATCGCGTTATTCCGCCTTTCAGATTCCTGGCAATTCGCCCTTCAGTTCCGAGTGCAGTTTCAGTCGCAGTTGTTGCCAACGCCGCTGAACAGTCCGGTCCGTCACGTTGAGTAGCCGCGCGACCTGTGGCGTCCCCAGCCCCTGATACCAGATCAAATCATAGAGCGCTTTGTCCTCATCCGGCAGCGCTTCGATCTTTTCATGAAATTCCGACCACATCGCCAATCGACTTGGTTCATGCGTATCGGTTCCAGCTGTGTAATCAGTGTCGTGCGAACGCTCTTGGCCCCCTCGCGACGCGTGGTGCGCCCCAAGCCCCTCCGGGCCGTAGTACCGTCGGGCCAGATCAATCAATTCTCGCCGAATCTGAACGGCTGCAAACCTTAAAAAATCAGCCCCACTCGCCGGGCGCACGGTCTTGAGCGCCGAGTAAAGCCGCAGCGCGGCATTTTGGTACACATCATCGGTATCCTCCCATCGCCGCACGCTGGGAAAATCCTTCAGCATCCGCCGCGCGAGCCGGGTCAACCGCTCCTGGGCCGCCGCCAACAACGCTTCGCGCGCACCCTCATCGCCGGCGATCAACCGGTTAAGATGCATTTGCAGTGGGTCAGGCGCGTCGTCGCTCACGGTCGCTGTTACCCCCTAGAAAACCGGGCAAGTCTGGAATTCTGGTAAATCGATGTCGCCAAATCGGTCGGCGCCCGCTTAGTACCTTATAGCCCCCTTTTTTCGCTGGAGATCCGTTGTGAAGAGTTTACAGTCTACTTGGCCCGCTTTCGCATTCATTCTTGTCATACCACTATTTGCGACGGCCGACGATTTTGTCGGTAAAGACATCCAAAGACAGGATCGATCGGGTCAAAACCTCGAAGATTCCGATTTCACCGACGCAAATTGCAGTTTCGCCAACTTCCGCGACGCAAAACTCGCCCGTTCCAAGTTCAAAGACGCCAATCTTACCGGCGCATCCTTCGCCGACGCCGACATGAAAAGCTGCGACATGCGCGGCGCCACATTCTCGAACGCCGGCTTCCAAGGCGCCGATTTCTCCAAAGCCAATCTCGAAGGCGTCGATCTCACCGGCATTAGCTTTCAAAACACGAAACTGCGCGGCGCCAATCTCAAGAAAACGAAAGGCATCGCCGATGGCACTCGTGCTGATTTTCGAGACGCTGACCTCCGCGGCGCCAATCTGCTCGGAATGAAAGACTACGCCGGAACCACCGCCAAATTCACCGGCGCCAAGTACGACAAAGCAACCCGCTGGCCCAAAGGCTTCGATGTCGAAGGCTCCGGCGCGGTGCTCGTCGGCAAAGCTGACGAGGAAGAAGGCGAAGAGGCCACTGCCAAGGCGCCAACGGAAAAGTCAGACGATGAAGCAGCCGACGACGACGAAAAAGAAGCGGTCGCTGCCAAGGCGCCCTCCGGCGCACCGCCCGAAAAGACGATCAAAAGGACGCTAGAAAAAGAAATGTGGGGCCCGCCCGAACAGGGCGGCACGAAACACACCTACCTCTACAAGAGCTTCAAAATCGCGACGCCTCGCGAGGGCAATTTTCGGACCGATGGGACGCCTGCCAATAAGAAAACGATGGTCTATCCGGTAAAGCTCGAAGTCGTGATTACCCGCGAATTCACCGACGGCGTGACCCGCGAAGAGACCAAAAAGCAGTCGTACAATTTCTTCAAAGACGAGTTTGGCGATTGGACTTATCGGTTTGTGCAGAACAATTGAGCGGTGGGCGCCAGTGAAAAACCCCTTGTTTTTGCGAAGTGGCCCAAGGGGCCCAACTTGGCCACACTCAGGGAGCGTGGCCAAGTTCGATGGCCAAGTTGGGAGTTGGGGCGGAGAGTTGGTGGCTGGTGGCCGAGGTGGCTGGCTCTCGTCGTTGGTGGCAGTTGGTGGCCGGCTTCGGGCGCGGTTGCAGGTGCATGAGAAGTTTGGAAAGAGGCTTGTTTTTGGTACATGGCCCAGAGGGCCCGGATATCCTCTCTCTGGGGTGAGGGTTCAAACTTGGATGGAAGAGGAGTTGGCGAAGATTGAGTTTGATGGAGAGGTTAAAATTGTGAACCCCATTTTTATCTCCTCACGAGCTTTTCTGGAGCTCCGTTCGCTACGATCCACTCATCAGCGCTTCCAACAACTTGGCAGATAGAAAAAGTCGATAGGGTCGGCCAGGAAGCTGAGCAAACTCGAAATGTTCATAGAAAGACCTGGAAGCATCATCAATACTATCCAAGACAACCGCGATGAAGGCGAAGGTTTTGCCGGCGTCGTAGCAGTCGCGCAGGGCTTGGGCCAGCAGTAATCGACCAAGTCCTTGCCCTTGTCGCGAATGGGCTACTCCGAGCCAAGCAATGATCGCCACGGGAAGCATGCGGCGCGGCAATTTCTTTGAAACCTCGGCGGGCAAGTCGCCGAAATCGACCTGCCCCGTTGCCAGCGTGAAGTATCCGGCGATCGCGCCATGTTCGTCTAGCAGAACCTTCGTAACAGAAAGATGCTTTTCTTGATTCTGAAGCGCCTTGGTCGTCAGCCACTCATCCACCTGTCGCTGTCCGCTGACAAAGTCCTTGCGACGATGTTCGCGAGCCAAGCTTTCTAGCCGAAAGCCGCTAGGGAATGGAACGCTCTTCATTCCTCTCCCTGCATCAATTTCGCAAGCCGCTTTTGCGCAGCCGTTAATTTAACCGGCGCGTTCAGCGCCGTCCAAAATGCCAACTGTTCATCTGGTGTCATCGAGATAGTTTGCTTCGCGGACGCCGCAACTTCCTTGCGCGCCTGGGAAATGGTCACCTGCCGGACGTAATCGCTAACACTGATCCCCCGCTCGGCGGCCGCCTGATTCAAGATTTCTTTGCTTTCTTGGTCGAGACGAACCATCAATGAACTAGATGCGGTGCTGCGTTGTGCTGGGGCCATGGTGATTTCTCCTGAATCTCAATTGTACTGCAAATCGCAATACAAGCAAGCGAGAATTCAAAGGGCTATTTGCTCAACAACTCACTCCCCACCACCCGCTTCTCTTTCGAAAAATGCAAACTCGCCCGCTTCCCGCTGTTCCGAACCAAAATCGTATTCGACTGCTTTTCGACTTCATCGAGCAAAATCGTGTGCGTTAACGAGACCGCTCCCTTCCCCTCCGGCGCAGGAATTTCGAAATAGAGCCAAAGCCAGCCCCGCTCCATCTCCGCGCCGACAAACTCGATCTTCCCCTGCTCGTTCTTATCTGCTTTCTCCGCTGGCTCTGCGATGCTCAGCGCAAAATGCTTCGTCAGATAATCCAAAAGCTCCGGCGAGCCCTCCTTGATCGTGACATCAACCTTCTTGCCGGCCTTTTTGCGAATCGCCGTTTCCAGATCGCTGGGATGGAGCTTGATCGCCACTTCCCAGCGCCCGGTTTTGGTGTTGAATTCCATCTCGCCAGAGCAGAGATGAAACGGATGCGCGAAGGCGGGAGAAGCAGCCATCGCGCCACAGAAAATTCCAGCCAGTGCAGTTCGACGCGAAATCATCAAGAAATCAATCCTGTAAATCCTGTTCATCCTGTCGAAAAAACTAGCAGTCAAAGCTGACTAAGGTGTCCGCGGAGCCACCGGCGTCGCTGGAGGCGTTGGCGGAACCGGTTCACTACCGGGCGGCGGAGCAGCCGGATTCGCAGGCGCGGCAGGCTTTTCCTCCACCTTCGGCGCGTCCGGTTTCGCTTCGGGCTTCGGCTCCGGTTTCGTTTCCGGTTTGGCCTCGGGCTTTTCCTCCGGTTTCATTTCGGGCTTCTTCTCCGGCATCGGCCGACCATTCGTTGCTGGCGGCGTTGCGCCTGGAGGCGTCACGGCTGGCGGAGTTGCGCCGGGGGCCGGTGTTGCCCCGCTATTTTGCGATCGACGCGCCCGAGCGGCCTCGCGAGCCTTTTCCATTTGCATCGGATTAGGAGGCCCCATTGGTCCCGCTGGTCCGCCGCCGGTTCCAAAGGTGCCGCGATTCGCCTTGAAGACACGGAACCGAGTAGGCTCGATCTGCGGTGGAAAATGGTTGTTGTTTCGATCGACGTCGGCCGTCTCGAGTTTCGGATCGAGCTCAATCGACTTGATCGGCCTGTCGGCAATGATCTGCATCGAGCATTTTTCGGAGTTGAGCCGCCAGATTTCGGCCGGGATGCGATAATCCTTTTCGCTGTTGTCGTCGAAGGTCGCGCGAATGATGACCGGCATCACGAGGCCGCCGATATTGCTAAGCCGGACGCGATAGAATTGCGTCTTCGCTTCGACCAGCGCCTTCTCTTCTGGCGTTAGCGAATCCATAAATCGCTTGAAGGCCGCCCGCTTTTCCTCGGTCGAGGCATCAGGATCGTAGCTGTTGTAGAAATCCTTCAGCTCGGGATATTCATCCGCCCGCTTCACGAGTGGCTCATTGCGTTCTTCTGAGAAAGTCTTCTCCGCTGCGGCCTTGGCCTTCTTCTTGCGATCAAGAAATGCATCGGGATCACCATTGTCGATCATGTAGGAATCGACGCCTTCGATCGCGATATCGACATGGTCGGTCGTGTAAAACCAGCCGCGCCAGAACCAATCGAGATCGACGCCGCTGGCATCTTCCATCGTGCGGAAGAAGTCCGCTGGATTGGGACGCTTGAATTTCCAGCGCTGGGCATATTCACGGAACGCGAAGTCAAAGAGTTCGCGGCCGAGAATGGTCTCACGCAAGATATTGAGTGCGGTAGCGGGTTTCGAATAAGCATTCGGCCCGAATTGCATCAGCGATTCGCTGTTGGTCATGATCGGCACTTGATACGTGCTCTGCATGTAGCCGGTGATGTCGCGCGGCTCGCCTCGCTGGGAGGGATAGCCCTTTTCCCATTCTTGTTCGCTGAGGTACTGGAGGAAGGTATTGAGCCCTTCATCCATCCAGGTCCATTGACGTTCGTCGCTGTTGACGATCATCGGAAAATAGTTGTGGCCCACTTCGTGGATCACGACAGAGATGAGGCCATACTTCGTCGCCGCGGTATAAGTCCCATCCTTCTCCGGGCGCGGGCCATTAAAGCAAATCATCGGATATTCCATGCCGCCAACAGGCCCATTGATGCTCCAGGCGACTGGATAAGGATAAGCAAACGTGTACCGGCTGTAGACATTGAGCGTGTGAATAATGGAGTGGGTGCTGTACTTGCTCCAGAGCGGCTCGCCCTCGATCGGGTAGAGGCTCATCGCCATCACATGGTTGCCTTCGACATTGTGTCCCTGGGCATCCCAAATGAACTTGCGGCTGCTGGCAAAGGCAAAATCGCGAACTTTCTTGGCATGAAAGACCCAGGTCTTGTTCGTCGTGGCCTTCGTCTTTTCGGCTTCCTTCGCTTCATCCGGCGTCACGACAAACATGGGCCGCGTCGCCGTCTTCGCTTCCGTAAGGCGTTGGCGCTGGGCTTCGCTAAGCACTTCATTGGGATTCTGTAAAACACCGGTCGCCGCCACGACGTGATCGGAAGGCACGGTGATGCGCACCAGGTAATCGCCTAGTTCGAGCGTGAACTCACCTGCGCCAAGGTACTGCTTGTGCTGCCAGCCGGTCGCATCGGTATAAGCGACCATGCGGGGGAACCACTGCGCGATTTCATAGATGCAATTCTTATCGCGCTCGAAGTATTCAAAGCCAGTGCGGCCCGGCGCAATGCGGAAATCATTGATGTTGTAATTCCAGCCAATATTGAAGACGAACTCATTGCCCGGCGCAAGCGGCGTCGGCAAGTCAACTCGCATCATGGTTTTGACAATGATGTGAGCCAGTTTCGCGCCGTTGTAATCGGTCACTTCGGTGATATTGCAACCGCCATCAAACACTTCCCGCGCGGCGAGAACATTGAGAGCTTCAACCGACATGCCCTGAGCGTCACCGCCCACCTGACCGCGACGGCGCGTTGTGGCCGCTTCCTCGGGGTTGAGAGGGCCAAAGGACGCCTGACGCATTTTGTTCGAATCAGAATCAGGCTTGAAGATGTTCGCATCTAGCTGCAGCCAGACATACTTCAGCGTATGCGGCGAACGATTCTTGTAAGTGATCGTCTCGCGACCGGTGATCGTGTGCTTCTCATCATCAAGCTTCACATCGATTACATAGTCCGCTTCCTGCTGCCAATACTCCGGCCCAGGCTCGCCGGCAGCACTGCGATAGCCATTGGGCGTCGGCAAAATCTCCTCGAGTTGCCGAAATTTATCCTCTTGGGCAAACTTGCGATTAGGCACCGGCTGAGCGATCGCAATGTTCACAACAAACAGGCCGCAAAAAAACGCGGCAAAGGCCAATGAAAAATGTTTCACTGAAGCGGGTCTCAACATCGAATGGAGGGAAGATAACGGCGAGTGCGGAACCGCCAAAACAGACCGCAGGCGAATGGAAGAGGGTGACATTAGTCTAATTACCGCCCGGCTCGTTGGGTAACCTACCTGGATGTATTTCAGGCCGCGAATTTCGCTAGATCTTCGATTTTGCCAGGCCATTTCCTCTTGAAAAGCCAAGTTCTCGAATCGCTTCGACGAGTCCGGCCCTGCTCTACCGTGCAACCGGTTGTTCGCGCGCCGAAGTCAACAATTCGTACAGTCTGTCGGTCGATTGCTAAGAATCTAAGCGAATGCTCATCGGCCTTCATAGCACTATGCGCCTCGCCTGCTTGCTTTCCTGCTTGTCGCAGTCGGGGCAATCAGCGACGAGCCCGAGCGTTCTTCACTGTCTGGCCATACGCCCCACACGAATCTCGAACGACTAGCTTTGGATCAAGAAGCAACGTGCGAATCGGCAGCGAAGCATCTTGAATGCGATCCTCCAGTGCCCGGAAGGCGACGGCGGCGAGTTCGCGGAATGGCTGGTGGATCGTGGTTAAAGAGACTGCTGCGAGTGTTGCGTAACGGGCGTCGTCAAAACCGATCAGCCGCAAGTTGCGTGGGACTTCGACATCGAGTTGAGCAAGCGTTTTCAGCAGCCGAGCGGCCGTGAAATCGTTGGCACAGATCACGGCTTCAATACCGCGCTCGACGATGGCGCCGCTGATGAATCCGGAATCGTTGGGATCGCCATTGATGCGAAGGTCGCCAGGAATGGTGAAGCCGCGCTGCGCCAATGCTTCGCGAATGCCGGCGACGCGGGCGTCGACAGAACTGGCGGAGCCGGGTTCGGAAAGAAGGCGAATTTCGCGGCAACCGAGTTTGAGCAAATGATCCGCGGCGAGGAAGCCGCCTTGCTGATTATCGAGTGCGATGAGGTCGTAGTTGCTTCGCAGTGGAAATCGCCGCATGTCCCGATCGAGTAGCACGACGGGAATGCCCGATTGATGAAGCATTTCAAGCAGCCGCGAGTTGACCTCTTCACTCTTGTCCAAATGTTCAAAGGGGCAAAAGAAGACGCCGCGAACACTGCGCTCGATGAATTGCGTGCATGCTTCTTCCGCGAGCTGCGCATCGAGCGTTCGATCTTGCAATGGATGCGCCGAACGGCCCCAAAGCAATCCAAAGTTGCGAAGCCGCGCGAGTGCGCCGATCTCGAGGCAGATGAGATCAAGGACTTCCGTTGAGCCGCGCTCGGGCACCAAAAGACCAAGCACTTTCGTATCAACCGGCGCGGCGCGCGACTTCAGGAAGGTGCCTGCCCCTGCGCGGCGTTCGACGAGTCCTTCATGTTGCAAGTCGAGCAGCGCCCGAGCGATGGTGGGGCGCGAAACGCCGTATTTTTCGACAAGCTGCGACTCACTGGGAAGCTTGCCAGCAGGGCCAAATTTGCCGGTCGCGATTTCGGCGCGAAGGTCGTCGTAGATCTTTCGGTGTTTTTGCACAAGCCTAACCTGTTAAGTCGGTAGCCTTACCTGTCATGACTAGATTATGCGCTGCTTGGGGGCTATCTGCTAACAGGAAAGACACCCTGATGGCTAAGATCCTGCCATTGAGTTTTTTTGCTGCTTCCTCTCTCCCGAAGCGGTTCAATATGAACAATCGCCTCTTTCTCTGGTCGCTGACCTCCGCGCTGGCGGGGTTTTTGTTTGGCTTTGATACGGTCGTCATCTCTGGCGCGGAGAAGACGATTCAGTCGCTGTGGCATCTCAGCGATGGTCTGCATGGCCTGGCGATGGGCGCCGCCATTTGGGGCACCGTCGTTGGCTCGATCGTGGGCGGTTGGCCTACTGATCGCCTCGGACGCAAGAAAACGTTGATCTGGATTGGTGCGTTCTACTTTGCTTCCGCCGTTTGGTCGGGCCTGGCTACCGACGTTTACTCGTTCATGATCGCCCGATTCATCGGCGGGCTAGGTGTCGGAGTCTCGACGATCGCGGCTCCGCTTTATATCTCGGAGATTTCTCCGCCCGAGCGCCGTGGCCGGTTAGCGGGGCTGTTTCAATTCAACATTGTGCTCGGCATCGTCGCGGCATTTGTTTCGAATTCGCTGCTCGCCAATGTTGGCGAGTATGCGTGGCGATGGATGCTCGGAGTTGAAGCCTTTCCGGCGCTGATCTATACGCTGATGTGTTTCATTATTCCCGAAAGCCCGCGCTGGCTGATCAGCAAGAAGAATGATCGCGCTGGCGCACTGCGAGTGCTAGGGATGATCGATACAAATGCCAAGCCGGCGGAGCTTGAGAAACTTGCCGACGAAATCGAAGGCGCTCAGAAGGGAAATGTGGTTGGCGAGAGCTTTTGGTGTTGGCGACTTCGCAAGCCGATCATGTTGGCGTTTTTCGTGGCCTTCTTCAATCAGCTTTCGGGGATCAATGCGATCCTCTATTTCGCGCCGCGCATTTTTGAGATGACGGGGCTGGCGAAAGAATCGGCGCTGCTGCAATCGATTGGCATCGGCGTGACGAATTTGATCTTTACCTTTGTGGGACTCTGGCTGATCGATCGGCTCGGGCGGCGAACGTTGCTTTACATCGGTTCGGCGGGATATATCGCATCGCTGGGGCTATGCTCATGGGCATTCTTCAGCGGCAATGTCGCGATCGTGCCATTCTGCATCTTTGCCTTCATCGCCGCGCATGCGGTGGGACAGGGCACGGTAATCTGGGTGCTCATCTCGGAGATTTTTCCCAATCAACATCGCGCGACAGGGCAAGCGTTCGGCAGTTTCACACACTGGATTTTCGCAGCGCTCCTGACGACCTTTTTCCCAAGCATGGTCACCGCGTTTGCTCCAGGGTATGTCTTTCTCTTCTTCTGCGGCATGATGGTGTTGCATCTGTTGTGGGTGTTTTTCATGGTCCCTGAGACCAAAGGCGTGCCCCTCGAAGCGATTGAAAAGAAACTGGGGATGACACCGTGACAAAACGATCCGTTTTGGTGGGATTAGGCGAAGTCCTGTGGGATGTCTTCCCCGAGGGGCCGAAGTTTGGCGGTGCGCCTGCGAATTTTGCTTGTAGTTCGGCGGAACTGTCCGGGCAGAGCGCCGATGTTTTTATGGTCAGCGGCGTCGGGAACGATGACTTGGGCCGTCGGGCGATTAGTGCGCTGCGAGATCACGGCGTTAGCGCTCAGCACGTCGCGGCGTCGAAGTTTGCTACGGGTCGAGTGGATGTGAAGCTCGATGCGGCGGGAATCGCGACTTATCAATTTGCCGAAGATGTCGCTTGGGATCATTTGACCTGGACTCCATCGATGGCAACGCTCGCGGCCGAGTGCGATGTCGTCTGTTATGGCACATTAGCCCAACGCACCTCTGTATCACGCGAAACCGTGGAGCGGTTCGTCTGGTCCACGCCGCGCGGGGCGCTGAGAGTATTCGATATCAACTTGCGGACGCCTTACTGGAGCGAAGAGGTCATTCTCGATTCGCTCAAGTTGGCCAATGTTCTCAAGCTCAACGACGCGGAGCTGCCGACGCTCGCCGCGATGCTCGGGCTACACGGCAGTGACATCGATCAACTCCAGCAACTCAATCGACTCTGTTCGCTGAAGCTCACTGCGCTAACTCGCGGATCATCGGGCGCGTTACTGGTTTCCGCCAACGGCGAAACGAGTGATCTTCCCGCAGAACCAACTACGGTCGTCGATACGGTGGGCGCCGGCGATGCATATACGTCGGCCATGGTGATCGGGCTCCTTCGCAAACTGCCTCTGGGCACGATCAACCAATGGGCGAGCCGCGTTGCGGCTTATGTGTGTTCACAGCCAGGGGCGACGCCGCATTTACCGGAGTCGCTTCGTGGAGCCTAATATCAGATCCTCCTAGAGGAGGTGACTATCGGTCCCTCATTTCCACCTTCATCTTCCATTTGGCGCCATCCTTACGCACCAAGTGTCCACGCCATACTGGAGGCTTCTCGTCAACTTTCTTCAACGTGGCCTTGCCATTCAGCTCGGGCAGACCGTTGATGATGAGCGTAGTTTCGGTATCACTTTGGGCGTGGACTTCGCCGACTTTTTTGTTGTTGCGATAGATAACCTTATCCTTGATGCGAAAGAGGCCTTTTTCGACATGCTCTTTATCTCCCACCATGTGAATTTCGTAGTGCCACCGAGCCCCCACTACATCGTCGACGCCATCCTTATTTCCTTTTTGTGCCAGGGCTGAGCCAGGCGAGAGCGTGATCGCCAGGAACGATAATCCAACGAGCATCACTGTCGAACGGATTGCCAGATTCATTTTGAGTTGTCTCCAAAGAAAGTCTTGATGATGAAAAAACGCAAGTTGCATCCCCAGGCCCGAAATAGAAGCACACTCTTTCAGTGTTGCGAGGGGCTACTGAGTCTACTTTATCTCGCCGCGCGGGTCTGCACCGTTCCAGCGATGCTAGTTGACAATGCCGTCGCGTTGAATATTCGCCGAACAATCACCCTTTTTGCGGCCTTTTGTACCGCGAGCATTTTGCACGCTCAAGACCTCGAAATCGACCTGTTCGAGACCGTGAAACAGAGTGGCTGGAAGACGGAAGGAGACGCCTTCGGCGTTGGCCCAGTATTAGCCTCACGGCTGAAACTAAGCGGCTTTCGCGGAACTGCGGTAGTGAATTCATTTGGCAGCGGAGATGCGGCGACCGGAACACTGACGCTGCCGGAATTCACAATCGAAAAGCCCTATATCACCTTTCTTATCTGCGGCGGTAAACATGAAAACGAGACCGGCGCGGAACTCCTGATTGATGGTAAACGAGTTTTCGCGGCCACTGGAAACGACTCGCCGCAATTCCAATGGGTAACTTGGGATGTCAAATCGCTCCAAGGCAAGAAAGCAATCTTCCGCATCTTTGATTCGGCCAAAGGCGCCTGGGGGCATATCAATATCGATCACGTCATGCAGTCGGAGAAACCGAAAGTGGGAAGCGGGAATTGGCGACTCGAGGAATATCGTCGGAGCGATGAGTACTACAAGGAAATGTACCGGCCCGCCTATCACTTCACGCCCGAGCTGAACTGGATGAATGATCCGAATGGCCTCGTTTACTTCGATGGCGAGTATCACCTGTTCTATCAACACAATCCCCATGGCAATGAATGGGGGCATATGAGCTGGGGACACGCCGTCAGCAAGGATCTATTGCGTTGGGAACACCTGCCAATTGCCCTGCAAGACCAATATGACGTGATGGCGTTCTCCGGCAGCGCGGTCGTTGATACCAACAACACCAGCGGCTTCGGCGATGGAAAAACACCTCCGCTAGTCGCGATCTTCACCGGCCACGGCGGCGATCGCCAAACTCAAGATCTCGCCTACAGCAACGACCGCGGGCGCACCTGGACGCGTTACGCCGGGAACCCAGTTCTCGACATCGGCGAAAAGGAGTTCCGCGACCCCAAAGTGATTTGGCACGAAGGAACGAAACGCTGGATCATGATCGTCGCCCTAGCCGTGCAAAAGAAGATTCAGTTCTATGCTTCAAACGATCTTAAGAAATGGACCTTTCTAAGCGACTTCGGCCCCGCAGGCGTCAAA
>JBKJSI010000154.1:0-3009 GCA_046595915.1 Pirellulaceae bacterium | reverse complement strand
AGCTCTTTGCAAATTGCCTTCGCGGCCTGCAAATGGGAGGTGGCCGTTTCGCGACATTTCTCAATCATTTCGCGGCTTTCCGAGGACACGTAATTTGCAAATACCTCATCGGCGATGATCGCCTTCTGGTGACCAACGACTTGCATCGCCATGAAGCACTTGTCAAATTCCGCGCCGTCCTTTTCCGCTAGCTCCTTCTTGGCGGCGGCTAAGCAACGCTGAGTCATCTCCTGATGCATGGCAACCCAGTTGAGCGCCTTGCCGGATTGATTTCCGCGTGCTTCCTCACCCGCAGACTTTGCATCTTCAGCTTTTGTCGTCGAACGAGCGCTGACGCCAGCCCATTTCTCTAGAGCTGCGCAGGCTTCTTGATGATCCTTCACCATCATCGTGGCGAACTTTTGAACTTGCTCATTCTTTGAACGTTCCGCAGCGAATTTCGCCAGATCGACCTCGCTACGACATTCCGCGAGCTTAATGGTGGCGATTTCACGCTCGGCTTGGAAAGCCTCCTTGCTTTCAGACTTATCCTTTCTGGTTTCCGCTTGATTCTTCTCAGACGGATTCTGCGCCATCACGCTAGTGGTGCAGATTAATAATGAGGCAACAAACATGCGAAATACGTTCATACCAATTCCTTTGACCGAAATGAGAGAGCTAATGACTCGCATATCCTCTGCAAGCAGTGCGGGAACTAAATGTTCCAGAGCGCGCCGCTTTCATTCAGTCTGAGCAAACGGTGCTGCAATTGTTATACCGTAGAATTGCCTTCGCTATTGATCGTATAAGCGCAGACGACCTAGCAATTGATCTCCTGTAGGCGACGACAGGAAGTGTCGTCGCCTACAGTTTGTGTCGCTTGCGCCGGCGAACTCTAGGGCACCCTACTCGTCGCAATACTTTGTGGCGGATAAGAATGCGTCCTTGCCGACGACAGCGGTCTCGGCGGCCAGTGAGTAGAGGGCGACCATCGTCTTGTTAATGCGTTCCTTCGCCGACCGTCTTCCCTTTCTCTAGCACCACGCCTATGCCGCCCTTATGCAATTCGCGAAGAGTGGATCGCCAATTGCTCGTTATCACTTCCCCGCGTTGTTGTCAGGCGTTTCCGCCAAATCACTCAGGGCTTGCTCCAAAACATCCAGTCGCGCCGGTTTCAACCAATGCTGATCGAATCCGGATCTAGACGATTCATTCCGCGCTTCTTCACTGCCTAATCCAGAAATTGCTATTGCAGCTAAAAGATTCTTGCCTAAATGGGCTTTGATTCTCTGGCACACTTGATAACCAGAAATGTCTGGAAGTTCCAAATCCAACAAGGCGACTTCGGGCCGAATGGTCTTCGCTAGTTTGATCGCCGTCGCGCCGTCAAACGCCACATAGGTCTCGTGGCCCAGCACTCGCAGTAGCCGCGACAGACCGTTGGCCACGTCATGATTGTCGTCAGTGATAAGGATTCGAAGAGATTTCATGGTCAAAAATGGTAAGTGCGTCAGCAGCAACGGACACTCTGGCGGCAATTGAATGGTTTTGATCTTGCAGAAGGATATTGCAACGACAACTGCTAATCCTGCGCCGTTGTGGGCTAAGCAACTAGAAACTAAGGTTCTATTCACTGGTTACGTTGAATGGTGGTAGGCTTTAGCCCATGGTGACCTTTCACCCGACTAAACACATCAAGGCGCATCGAATGTCAATTAACGCCGAATTTTCTGAACGCTTTAAGCTATTTCTAAAAGGGAACGGGTTCAAAATGGCGTGTCTTGCTTGTGGAAAGTCAGAGATTGAGCCGGCGGGAATAACAACGATGCTCGAGCACACAACGAGCAATGCGACGACTGAAGGGAGATCAAGGCAATGCGCTCAACTGGTCTGTGCTGACTGTGGTCACATTATGTTATTTGACGCCAGCAAAGCCGGGCTCTTGGACTCCTCTGAAACAAAAGGTATCCCAACAATGTGATCGAGCTTTGATCCTTTTTCTTCCTCAACGTCGATGCCGGCGTTGGCGTAGCTTGCTGCCTAACGTCGCCCCGGAATGCAAACTGTGACGGAGCTTGTTTGCGAGCAAAATCGTCCTCATGACTTATGGGGGGCTTTCTCCGCGTTTCGCATAAATCCGCCAATGCCCTCATACTGCGGGCATGAACTGCCCCCCCCGTTCGATGTTAGAATTTTCACCGTGAAGGCATCATCCTGGGCAGGAAGTTCCCTGGTGGCTTGTACTGCGAGTAGGCATTGAGAATCCTGATAGTCGATGACAATCAAGACGCAGCAAACTCACTTGCGCGCTGTATGAAGGTGCTCGGCCATCTTGTGCAAGTCGCCTACGACGGCGCCACGGTCGTCGAGATGGCGAATCAGTTTCGCCCGGAAGTGGTGCTCCTTGACATCGGGCTTCGAGACATGAGCGGCTTGGATGTTTGCCGGAGCATCCGTCAATCGCTGCGAGGTGATCTCTTGGCGGCTTTTGCAATCACTGGCTGGGGCGAGGAAGAGATTGGGCGCCAAGCGACGGAAGCGGGTTTCGACAGGCACTTCCTGAAGCCAGTCAAGGTGAATGAACTGGAGAATGCTATCAAGCGACTAGTAAGGAGCGGGGCTCTCGGGGAGCAATAGGTCATTTAGTCGCGGTAGCCGAGAAGGAACCAAAGACTTCGTCTTAGAAGTCTTGCCACTGCCCTAGCGGCACAAGGTTATCGATCGGAGTTCGTTACTTGCTGTGTGCAGCGACAACCAATTGCCATGGATGAGTCCGTCACCAGTGATGTTTCCGGAAAGCCCTTGTTTCGCGATTGCGCCGTGCGATCCGAGAAGAACCCTTCGCGGTTGGCTGCACCGGACGAAACTGCCACCTGCGCCGTCAGCGGCAAACGATTGCTGAGAGATGAACTCGGGACGACCGAGTACTCCGGGGTATTGGCGGATGTCGATTTTCTCGGCCAGTCCGAAGATTCAGGAAGAACCTGCTTGGCATCTGAACTGCTGGTGTGTGAGGAAACAGGGAAAAAG
>JBKJSI010000107.1:0-15593 GCA_046595915.1 Pirellulaceae bacterium | reverse complement strand
GGTGATCGTGCGACATTATTTCCTCAGCTTTCTAGTTAATTTAATTATTGCTTTGGGCGGCAATTCAGAATCCATCGCCACGAGGATTGGGCAGCCCTCCAGAGCGCCTTTGCCGTCGCAAGCGACAATCAGCGGTGCTAAGGCCTTTTTCATGCGTTTCAATTCCTTAATTCGAGCATCAATGTCTTCGACCTTGGCCACCGCACGTTCACGAACCTTGGCCCGTGAACAGTCGGGGTCGAGCTTGAGTGAAAGCAACTCTTTGATTTCGCGCAGCGTAAACCCCAACCGCTGTGCCTGCTTGATAAATCGCAGTCGATGAATTGCGTTTTCGTCAAACTGACGGTAACCAGATGAACGCCTGACGGGCGCCTCAAGCAGTCCCTCACGTTCATAGAAACGCACGGTCTCTATTCCAATGCCCGACTCGCGGGCGACTTGCCCAATCGTAAATGACCGCATGTTGCATTCTCCGTGACCATTCTACAGCCCGTACCTTACTACAGAGTCAAGGCATGCGCGAGTGGAATTCGGGGAGCTTTGGTTCTTGGGTGGCGTTGCGACATTTTCGTGCTCGGCTAACCGCCTTTCGGCGACGCCTGAAGCGTGCGGTTTCGCACGACTGTCACACCCAAGTGCGCGTATATTTGCTCGGTTGACTCGTCTCTGATGTGTCGAACTTAAAGCCGATCGACCTATTGATGCTCAAAACAAGCACTTCGCCACACAGTCAAATATTTGGCGCAAGGTTTGCGTTACTTGTTCGCGAAACATTCGTCGTTGGCGCTAGTTATGCTCACACACCTTCATCATATCGTTGCAGCCGCACTGCTCCTTATCCAGACAGTGCCTTCCTTTGCTCAGCACTGTTATTGCGCTAATCAATCTGGCGCAACTCGGCCAATCAACTCCTGTTGCCACCACGACAAGGATCCATGCCCGCATCAGAATCACTGCCCAAGTTCTCCTCGTGGTTGCCGATGCGCCCGTCAGAACACGGCCGTCCTTACCGTTAGGCGACTTGGCAGCCAACTTTCAAATCGGGTGACAACCGATTCGATAAATCCGCGAGAAAAGCAGAATTGCTTGGCTGCGTTATATTGCAGCTCATGCGTCGAATTGCCGACGGTTTTTCAGGGGCGACGTTTTCAGATCGCCTTCTGCGTTTGGCGGTGCTAGTGCGTAAGCGGCAATTGCGCGTTTAAAGGCGCACATCTCTATTTGATCAATTGTTCGTTTGCCAAAGTGGCGCGAGCACTACGTGTAATGAATGCGCTGTTTTTTCCGAATCATTTTGCAAGGACCATTTCCATGAGAACAATCACTCAGTTGACGATTTGTGTGACCGCATTGTTTTTGATCCCAGCTGCGGTGCTGGCCCAGCCTTCTGATCCACTGCGTATTAAGGGCAGAGACGAAGCGCTCGCTGGACACACGCATCAGGTGTACCAGCAACATGCCCGCGACAATTCCCGCATTCTCTACCACTACAGCCAATCGCAACAGCCGATCCCGCAAGCTGAAGCTCAAACCCTGGTTACTTCGGTGCAGCGTGACCTAACCGCGTCCGACAAGGCGCTTGCCAAGTTAAAAGCGCAGCACGCGAAGGAACCAGAAGTCATCAAGCAAATTGCTGAAATCGAAAAGCATCACAAAAAGGTGCATGAAGTTTGCAGCATGGCATCCGAGCATTGTGCCAAGGATCATGGCGATCAGACGGCAATCGGCAACTGCTGCTCGGCCATGTGGACTGAGCTGACCGCAGCGCAGAAGGAAACTGAAAAATTGCTGAAAATGCTGAAGCTGGAAAAGCTTGAAGCTCCTAAGACGGTGGCGGCTCCTACGGTTGCGAAGTAGCTCCAACCAGGAAAATCGCCATACTCTGCATCCCGCGGGGCCACCGATGGCATGCAGAGTTTTCTTTGCGCAGGCAAGCGAAGGAAGTCATCTCCCTCGGATGCAAAATGGTGACTTGTGGAAAGTACAGCTGCCTATTTTCCGCCGGCGACGTCTATAAACGCGCCAGCGGGCTTTGACGTCGCAGGTGACAGGATTGCGGGCCGCAACTGCACATGAATAGACACCAGCACAACGGCCTGCCGCAATCCGGTTGGCGTGACGATCCTCCGGCTAAAGAAATCAAACTGCCAGAGGGACGCAGGGTGCCGCTTCAGAAAATCGCCCCAAGTACC
This sequence comes from Pirellulaceae bacterium, assembly GCA_046595915.1. Lineage (GTDB taxonomy): Bacteria > Planctomycetota > Planctomycetia > Pirellulales > Pirellulaceae > JBKJSI01. Next base: position 13,401 of record JBKJSI010000107.1, on the reverse strand, counting down.
CTCACCACGTGGCGGCCCAGGATCGAGCTTGGCTGAAATCAGAATCTTCTTCACCGAATTCCGGGAAGGTAGTTTGATGTCCAATTTCTTGCGTTCCTCCATGATCCGGGTGCAGCCCCAGTCATTCTCGCGGGCGAGTTTCAAGATGAGCCTTCGCATCGCGTTGGGGCGCGAGGTCGGCCGCGCTTGGCATCGGAAATGCCTTTTCTCCTTTTCCGGTCCTCACGAATTCAGCGGAGGCGTGTGCCAGGACTTACCATCGAAGTGAAGTGGATGAGGATTTTGGCGGTGGGCTTTCCCGCGAACTTCACTAGCCGAATCAGCTCCGCCGGGCTCACCGCCAAGCGTTTCCCTAGCTTCGACCGCAGGATCTCGTTCTCCCCCTTGAGAGACTTCACCTGCCTGGCCAACTCCTTGTTGCCCGCCCCGGCCAACACCAGTAAAAGTGACGTGTAAATATTCCGGCAATCGTTCATTTTTCGGCTCGTCGTACGTCGGGCTGTGCAGCCACGAAGACATGTTTTTTGCAGAGCGGCTGGAGGTGTTGCTGACGGGGTAAGAGAGCGACGAAGGACGCTCAATCATGGTGGAACAGCTGCACGCGCAAATCGCAGATTCTTTTCTGTAACACTCAACGAGCGCCATCAATACGACACGCCACCCCGGATGTTGCGGTGCGAACCCAACTAAATGCAATTCGCTTCAACCTTCTCCATCTTGCCATTCCGGGCTCTCTAAATGCGCGCAGCTGTTAACTCCCGGGATGGTTTTAACCTTTCTAAAACTATATAACCCGCTGGTTGACAGCTTTTGAGACTAATAGATATTCCGTAGCTCGAAGAGGGTTGCGACGGGGGAACGCCGCAAGTAAGCGGTTATTGATCAACGCAGTCTGCGGCCGTGGCACTATAGCGACCGGAGGCGCGCCTCAACGACCTCCCCATTAGAGTCGGGACACTTTGGGTTGCTAACATTACGAACCGGGCAGACGTGTCGCGATACTCGTCAACGAATTATTCGAGTCCCGGATTGTTCATCCGGCGCAGCATTTGCTTTGAACACATTGAACTTACGTTAATTGGCTTCTAAAAATGATGTGGGGTACATGTGTCATTTAAGACTTCCCTGAATGCTAAGGCGAAAAAGAACGTCGAGATAATTGCCCAGATTGAGAAAGAGCTTCATCGCGGGCGTTCACCAGTCGCACGTGTCGGTGAAGCGTTCGCCAGTTACTTCGGAAGTCTGTATTTCATCGTGGCGCATCTGGCGTTTATGAGCGCATGGATCATGTGGAATACGGAGCTGATACCCGGAGTGCAAGTATTTGACGGCTATCCCTTCGGCCTGTTGCAATTCGTAATGGGCGCAGAGTTTCTGCTACTGACGACCTTCGTGTTGATGAATCAAAAACACGAAATGCGCCGTACCGAGCAATGGAGCCATCTAGTCCTCCAACTCATTATGTTGACAGAGCAGGAAGTGACGAAGAACATGCAAATGGTTCACTTGATCTGTAAGCACTTGGGAGTCGACGAGCCAAACCAGGATCGAGAAGTGCAAGAGATGAGCCAACAAACCGAGGTGAAAGCTATTGTTGAAGAAATCGGGAAAGTCCGTGACTCCGAAACTTTCGCGGCTTCGACTGCGGACCGGTTAGTGGAAGAGGCGCTAATCGATGATGTTCCTTCGAAGGGAACTGTGGCGAGCAATGTTCACGAAGGACGGGAATGATTCAGCGCAATCACGTCGCATTAGCATGAACATTGGCGACTCTTCTTCCTTCCATTGGCCCGCCTTCCTACGGCAAATCTGTTATTCTCGCGCCTGTTGATCGGGATAGGGGGGAGCCTTTCGGCTCCCCCCCCCATACGCATCAAGTTAGCACGAAGTCCAAGAGCTGTGCGTCGTTAAATAGCTCGAATGTACCTGGCTTGAAGCGTTTGTTGCGGCGACACGTTTTTGCGAAGATCGCCGCCATATCAGTGAGGACACGCTGCAGTTCCGAGCCGCGGTTCAAGGCGACAGCGAGGCGGTTGGCGAAGCCATGCGTCGCGTCCCATACTTTGCCGAGGCTGCTACTGGGGTTCCCCCAGGCAGCGCCGATCAGCAACCAGTGTTGGAGCACCGCCGCTAACAGTCGCGACCAGACCCGCACCATTTGCCGGGTGACGGTCGAACCACGCAGTTTGGCGACTAACCCTTGGGATTTCCAACGCTTGAACAGCAATTCGACTTGCCACCGCGCCCGGTACAAAATCACGGCTTCAGGCGGCGTCAGAAGTTCCGTGCCGACATTCGTCACCAGGATCGTCCAATCACACCAGGCGAGTCGCTCTAGGCTGGGTTCGCGGCCCTTCTTTTTCTTGGTCTCATGACGCAGCTTCTGCCGGCGGCGGTTGGCTTGCTCCGGTGGTAGTCGCCAGGCAATCAACCGACACGGCAAGCGTTGCTCCTGGCCGAGCAACACAGACACGTCGACGAACGGGCCGGGCTGCTTCGCCAGCCATTGCAGCACCTCGACCTTCGCGCCCGTTTCGAGCAGTACATGAGCGCCAAACTGCAATCGCGAGAGGAAATATTCCCTCGCTGCCTGCATGGCTGCGAACACCCCCAGTGCAAAATAACCCAGGTCGGCGATGCGCAACGAACCTGGACCATGTCGCGCTTTCTGACGAACGGTGGCGGCATCGGGGCTACGGCCCTGCTCAATTTCCACATACTGCAACGCGCCGCTCCGCAGGTCCAATTCGGTCTGCAGCTTCGACGCCGCGGCGCAGTTCCCATAACTGCCGCCACTACCGCGAAATTGTTCTTGCAGTTCGTCCGGCAACGGGATGATCGAACTATCCAGCACGACTACGCTGGTGAATCGCTTCAGGATCGGGGCTAACACTTGATCGGAACCGACAACCCATTGAGTCGCGCCGCGAAACAGCCTTTCCAGAAAAACGACGAGGCGTCCGGAATGCCACTGCTCAATGGCTTGGGCCGTGACCGCCGCGCCGCATTGCACCGCCATTTGCGCCAGTTGTTCGTCGGACGCCTCGGGCGATTGTAAGAAACCCAACACGAATGTTCGAGCTAGCGAGAGCGCCGTGAACTTCCGCTTTCGCTGAATCACCTGACTCTCGGCCGCCGCCTGTTCCGCAACTTCTCCAAACAACCGTTGGATCGCATCGCCAACCTTGGCTAACATCTCCATCGGGAAGCTCCTTATTCCAATCCCCAGTTGTGGTTAAGTAGAGATTGTGGAAGGACTTCCCGCTTTCTCAAACATCAAACATCCTTAACTTGGTGCGTATGGGAGCCTTTCGGCTCCGCCCCTTCCACACCACCGGGCATACGGGTCCGTACCACGGCGGTTCGATCGAGTTAAGCGTCAGAAGACTGGGCCACGCGGGGGAGGCCGATCGAATCGAAATAGGCGTTTCGCAGTGCTTGTTGAACCGCCGGGTGTCCTGACATCCGCCAGAATCCGGTGGGTGAACCGGCAGCGACCGCCGCTCTGAACTTGGGTACGCCACGTCGGCGCAGTTCTTGGAAGCGGTTGCGTCCGTTCTGCCACTGCCGCCACAGGTGCATCCGTAGCCTCCGGCGAATCCACGCGTCCAGGTTGAAAAGCACTCGCGGAGTTTGGCAACAGCCAAAGTAGCCTCGCCAGCCGATCAGGTATCGAGCACCAGTGGCTGTACCTCCACACGCTCGACACTCTGGCGAGGGTGCAGAAGCTGGTCGCGTTCTACGTCGAGCAGCACAGGTCGCACCTGCCGCACGCCGCGTTCAAAGGCCAGACGCCGGAAGAGATCTATTTTGGCATGGGTGACGATATCCCCCAATAGCTGGCCGCCGCCAAGGTCACAGCCAGACAAGACCGCCTGACCGTCCATCGCGCCCAGCGCTGCTCATTTTGCAGCGAACTCGTTTCGCTCAGTCCGTGAACCGGGCCGAACGGGCGTATGGGGAATGGATGAAACTCCTGAAGCCATGCGCTGCGATGCGCGCCGACGCACGATAAGGTTTCCCGACAGTCGAATGGACCACCACTCCAGGGCGCGTTAGGGCGCTTCATTTCCCTTGCCACGGCCACTTTCTAGCCTCCCGCACCCAACGTGGCGAGAACTCGCGAGGAAAACTCCCAAATGTCGTGGCTCACAGCAGTGCTGACTACGAGCGTTGAAGCCATCACCTTTTCAAGAAGATCACTAATCAGCTCACGCATCGATAATATCAATCAAGTCGACCAATGACTTGATGTGGGAGCTTTTGTTCATGCATCCAATGACGTAAAGAGCTGAAGGAGCGTCCGCCGAGTTGTATGCCGCTTTTGTGGATTCTGTTCGACCAATCGCCTCATGGAACCTTATTCCCACATTCCCCGAAACCGCAGCGAACAGGGCGGGTTATCGAGTTTCTAAGCCTCCAACGATCCATGGCGACCTACCACCATTTGTCGATGTCATCGCCATTTTCGTTAGAGGATTTGTCTTTGAGTTGATCCTTGCCGCTGCTGTTATCGCCATCCTGTTGGTACATGAACCAGTCGCGGCCATCGTCGCCCCAGAGGGTGTCGGCGACGCCATCATCGGATACGGTATCCGAGGTAGCCGAGTTGGAATTGAAGATGAAGTAGAACGTGCCATTGGCTCGCGTGCTCGTACCGACGCCCATGATGTTCTTGCGGCGATCGACATAACTTCGATTACTGCCCCACTCGGCTAGAATCGCCTCTAGCGCGGGGCGGTTCTTGTCAAACTTGGTGTACCCGGCAATCAAAATGTCATCGTAGTCGCCGCCGTGGATGGCGTCTGCCCCCGCGCCACCGATGAGGAGATCGCGCCCGTCACCGCCGTAGAGTGTGTCGTTGCCAAGTTCGCCGAGAATGATATCGGCTGCGCCGCCGCCTTTGATCTTGTCGTTGCCGGCGCCGCCCCAAATTTCGGCTTTAGTTTCGATGTCGTTATCAAGCGTAATTTTGTCGTCCCCACCAAGGCCGAAGATCAAGATGCGATCGACGTCGCCATCGACCCTGCCTCGGAAGCGAACATTTTCGTCGCGTTCGCGGATCGTGATGCGAATATTGTCGCAATCAGTCTCCTTGAGCTTGATATCGTCAGGGCCTTGGGAGCCGACAATCACCAAAATGGTCTTGGTGGCGTTCAGCGGATCTTGATAGGTCGACCAGCCGAGGACGCCGATTTCGCGAGAACTACTTGGGCCGATCGCTCCGCGGAGATCTGTGGCCTTGGCCGTGATCACAAACATGCCGTCATTGGCCGAGACTCCCTGATAGGTTTTCGTGACGTTGACGAAATTAACTCCCGTGGCGCTCGCAACGATACTCGAAGTCCCATCACCCCAGTCGATTGTAAATGTGAATGAACCTGAATCGTCAGGGTCGGTCGCCGTGAAGCGGTAGGTCGCCGCCATTCCCTTGACGACTTCTTCGGGAAGCAAGCCAATGGCGACCGTCGGCGGGATGTTATTGCCTGAGGTGTTAAACGTGATCGTCGTTTGATAGTCGACGGGCTGAAAACCGTTGTCTTTATCGAAGATACGCCCATAAATCGTGTATGTTCCCGCTGCGAAGGTATAGGAACTACTTGATGACGGATTTGCGCCGAGGTAAGTCGTCGCCAAACCGGCAACGCTTTGGGCGAAACTATATCGAAAACCATCGGCCCGATCTGCTAATGAAGGATCGAAGGGGTTAATGAAGGAAACCGTGATCTCACCGCCCGCATTCACGGGGCCGTTATTCGTAAGCGTCGCCGTCGGCGCGACATTGTTGACTACCACCGTTGTCTCGTAGTCCGAAATCCCACCATCTTTGTCGAGCACGCGGCCATAGATGATGAAAGAGCCGTTATCGGTGAAATTGAATGTCTGCGAGGCGGTCGCCGTCGCGCCTGCGGAACTGTAGGTCGTCACATTTCGGACGTTGGGGTCGAGTGAGAAGAAGTACTTCAGAGTCGCTAGATCGACAGTCGAAGGGTCAACCCCATTTGTGAGACTAACAATCGCCGATCCGCCTTCGTTTGTTAAGCCACTGTTCCCGATGGTCGCTGTGGGTACAACGTTATTCACTGTTACCGCCAAACCGATCGCGATGAAAACTCCATCTTCATCGGTCGCCGTCGCGCTAATCGTGCGAGTAGCGTTATCCGTGTAAACGTGGATCACGTTGGTGGGATTCCCCGTCAGGCTTTGGATGACGCCGTCGCCCCAGTTGATTGTCCAGCGGTTGATCGCGTCGGCGCCAGGATCGCTCGCGGCGAGCGAAAGCGTGTAATTCGCCCCTTCAGAAACTGCAGCCTCGCCGGAGATCGTGAGTGTTGGCGCGACATTATTGACTACGACCGTCGTCTGGTCATCCATGTATCCGCCATCTTTGTCAATCACGCGGCCATAGATGACATAAGTTCCATCGTCGCTGAATGTGAATGAGTCGAATGACGCGGTCGTAGAGGAAGCGTAAGTCGCCGAGTCACGCGTTGATTGACTCTTCGAGAAAAAATACCGCAAACCTGCGTCTCGGTCATCGATTGAAGTATCCGTTCCCCCAGTGAAGCTCACTGTGACAGCGCTGGCTTCATTGACGGGACCAGAGTTGGTAATCGTCGCCGTAGGCGCGACATTGTTCACAACCACCGTCGTTTGGTAGTCGTTGAAGCCGTCGTCTTTGTCAATGACTCGGGCATAGACGACATAAGAGCCGTTGTCATCAAACGTGAACACCTTCGATGTTGCGGCGAAGGAAGACGAGTAAGTTGCTGTATCGCGGGCGGACTGCAAAGTCGAGAAATAGTAACGCAGCCCAGCATTTCGATCATCGATCGATGGGTCGTCGCCATTCGCAGCGCTAACGCCGACCGCGCTGCCTTCGTTGACGGGGCCTGAGTTGGTAATTGTCGCAGTGGGCGCGACGTTATTGACGACAACCACCGTCTGATAGTCGGTAAATCCGCCATCCTTGTCGACCACGCGGGCAAAGACAGAGTAAAAACCGTTGTCAGCAAAGGCAAAAGTCTCTAACGCGGTCGAGGTGGCTTCCGCGGAATTGTAGGCAATTGAGTCTCGTGCGCTTTGGTCCAAAGAAAAGAAGTATTTGAGAGTGGCCTGATCAGCGCTGGAATCATCGGCCCCCGCGGCCAGCGTTACCGTCGCGGCGTCGCCCTCATTAATTGGCCCCGAATTGGTGATTGTCGCCTTTGGCGCGACATTGTTCACTACGATCGTCGTCTCGTAGTCACTGAAACTGCCATTCTTGTCGGTCACGCGGCCATAGATCGTGTAGGCGCCATTGTCCCCAAAGGCAAATGATGCAGAAGTCGATATGGAAGAGGATGCGTAAGTCGCGGTGTCGCGATCCGCTTGGGTCGTTGACAAATGAAATTTCAGCCCCGCCAAGAGGTCGTCGCTCGATGGATCCGCCGCCGCGGTGAAACTCACTAAAGCTGAACTTCCTTCATTGATCGGGCCCGAATTAACAATCGTCGCTGTGGGCGCAACATTGTTCACTACAATGGTCGTTTCGTAGTCGCCGAAGCCACCGTCTTTATCAACGACGCGGCCAAAGACAGTGAAGGAACCGTTATCGCTGAAAGTGAAAGGTGCGGAGATTGATATGGAAGAGGAAGCGTAAGTCGCCGCGTCTCGGTCGGCTTGGGTCAATGAAATGAAATATTTTAATTGTGACGTGATGTCCGAACTCGAAGCATCGGCGCCACCCGTAAAGCTTACCAATACAGAGCTTCCCTCATTGATTGGCCCCGAATTGCTAAACACAGCAGTGGGAGCAACATTGTTCACAACGACAAGCGTTTCGAAGTCGGCAAAGCCGCCATCTTTGTCAATGACGCGGGCATAGACGACATAGGAGCCGTTGTCCTCAAACGTGAGCGATTGCGAATCCTCCAAAGAGGAGCCAGCGTAAGTAGCCAAGTCACGTGCAACTTGGCTAGTCGAGAAGTAGAAATGAAGTGAAGCAAGGTCAATCGAGGAGGCGTCGAAGGCGTTTTGCAAGTCGATGCTCGCCGTGCTCCCTTCGTTGATCGCCCCGACGCTTGAGATGGTCGCGGTGGGCGCAACATTGCTGATCGTGATCGTTTCGCTGGTGGTGGTCGTTCCGCCATCCTCATCGCTCACTGTGAAGCGTATTTCGTAGTCGCCATTGTCAGCGGGGGTGAAGGCGTAGCTCGTGAGATCAACGCCGCTCTCGCTCGAAACGAGATTGTCATTCGTCCAAATCTCGTAACGGAACGTGAGCGTGTCCTGCGCACCGGCAGCATCGCTACCTGCGCCGGTGAGGGTAATCACCGCGCCTTCTGTTCTCAGTGAGCTGATCGAGGAAATCGTCGCGGTGGGTGCGACGTTCGTCACGGCGATCGTAAATTGTCCCGTGACGATAGCGCCATCGTCGTTGGTTAGCGTCAGATTGACGATATACGCATCATTCGTGTTGTCATCCGCATAGGCGTGGCTGACGAGGATGCCGCTCGACGGAGTGATGTTGTCACGCGTCACGATTGCGCCATCGCCATAATCGATGATCACGGTCCAGGCGCTGCCTGAGGGATCATGGAACGGAATCAAGGCTGTAAAGGTCTGAGTCTCGCCCGCGGCGGCGCCGACTGGCAGACCGTCAAACGCCAGCGAGGAGGTATTGTCGCCGGGGCCCGCGTCGATAATGTCGACGCCCCCGCGCCCGACAAGCAAGTCATTGCCATCGAGGCTGCTCGCCTTGTTGAAGCGATAGACGAAGAGTTCGTAGCCACCCACATCGGTATCATCGAGTGAATCGGCGAGCTGCTTGAGTAGTTCCTCCTCCGCAGGCGTACGACTAGTTAACGCCTCTAACGCCTCCCGCCGAGCCACCGCTGCGACGTAAATGGGATCGTTGAGATTCGCTGGTCGGAAGAAGGTATCGACCTCAATGAAGTAGTCGCCATCTGTGGGAAGTGCAACATCCATGAGCAATGAATCGGAGGACTCGAATTCGTCATCATTCTCAGCCGTTGTGTTGAAATACCCCAACACCTGCCCCGACGTATTCCGCAGGCGCACCACCGAGTCGATATAGCCATCAATCCCCAAGTTGGAATACCGCCGCAGCGCCTTCGACATGACTTCGATCGTAACGAGGTCGCCGGTATTGCCGGAAATCTTGTAGTAGTCACTCTCACTGTGGTCTGATCCGTCCAGCGAGATCTCACCCTTCACCGCCAAGGCGTCAACGTAAAAAGTCTTTTGGCTGTTGAGGCCATGCGCAAGCATGTTGGGCGCGGCGATGACCGACCAGTTAAGTGACTGCGCGCTGCTCACGGCACGATGAGGCGACACCTGCTCGTCGACTGTTGTTTGCAAGGCGTCGCTGAGGGCAAAAGCTAGTTTGAGCGATTCGCGTTCACCGAAAAAGAGCTGACCCACGTCATTGGCGCGAGTGCTTCCGATCGAGGCCGGTGAACCGATGATGTGATCAAAGGTCTCGAACGCCGCCGAAGGGCCTTGGTAAACCGGCTTGAATTCTTCATTGCCAGGGGGCGAGTGGATGCCGAAGCCGACGGGGCCGAAGGAGTCGTAGTGACGAAGGCCGAGCAAGTGGCCGAGCTCGTGCGCGGCGATTTTTGCCGAGAGGGCGATTAGGTTGTCACTGCTGCCCGCAGGCTTGTCGACGCCGATCTGTTGCGCGGTATCCTCGGGAAGCGTCTCCATGAAATCAGCGGTCGGCGTCGTAGGCAATTCAAGCCCGCCTAAGAGACCGTTGACTTGCACTCGCGCCTCACCGCCCAGGCTGAGGTTGCCAAAATCAATCTCACTCGACTCGCCGCCGGCGCGTCCAGTTTCTGGAGTTCGATTGAAGTTGATCGTGACGTACGAAGCTGCAGATGGCAGGGTTTGTGTAAACCGCAGATTGTAAATCTGTGACAGCGCCTGATAGGTCGTCTCGATTCGCTCCTGAATCGCGTCGCGTTCAGACTGTGAGTAGACATGTTCGCCGGCTTGCGATTCGGTGTAGGAATCGAAGTTCAAATAGACCCACTGGGTCTGTGTGCTTGGGGCAGCCGTGGTGTGGCTGCCAAGAGTGTAGTAGTACTCGGCGCCGCCCAGATAATTATCACGATCATTGCCGTAAATCGAATCGCCACCGCCGGAGTCGATCGCATTCTCGATGCTCATGGCCGACAGGAATCGAATCGATAGCCCGCCAGGCAAGGACTGCCAATTCAGGCTCGCAAGGTCGAGCACAACGTTTCCCGCCGTGAAGGCGGAGAAGTCAAGCGTATCGCGACTGACATCACTCGCGCCGCCAAAGGCTTCGCCAAGGGTGATCGCTCCCTGGGGCGCGACTACAAACTCAAAGCGATCATCGCCAGCGGCAGCGTCTAAATCTGTAGGTGTCGGCGAATTCCAGTTTCCCGTCGAAACAGTACCCGAGAAGAGCACGCGGTCATTACCAATTCCGCCACTGAAATTAAGCATTTGCGTTTGGCCTCTGAATGCGAGTACATCTTCGCCAGCGCCACCAAGGAAGGTAACGGTTGAACCAATCTCGCCGGACGCGCTATAGAGCATCGCGTCATCGCCGCCGTCCCCTTCAAAGGAAATCGCCCCCAGCCCCGTCCCTTGGGCTCGGAACAAGTCGGCATCGGCGCCGCCTGTGAAAATGATGCTGGCGATCTGGCTGCCGGTGTTGATGAAAGCGTCGGCGCCCTCGTCGCCTTCAAAGTTGATCGCGCCAAGATTCGAGCCATAGTTCAGAAACGTATCGGCGCCCTGGTCTCCTTCGAAGCTGATCGAGCTAATGAAGTCACCATTATTCTGAAACGCGTCGGCGTCAGTCCCGCCTATAAATTCGATCGTGTCGATTAAGTCGCCATTGTTTTGCAATCGGTCCGCGCCGGCGTCTCCTTCAAAGCTGATGCTGCCAATGTTTTGGCCATAATTCACAAAGATGTCGGCATCGGCGCCACCGAGGAAACTTAAATCGACAGCGAAGTTGCCGCGCTGGAGGAACGTGTCGGCGCCTTCGTCGCCAAAGATACTGATTCCGCTAACGCTGTCGCCTCGGTTTTCGAATAAGTCGGCGTCGGCGCCGCCATGAAATTCAACGGCGGCGAGGCCCGCGCCCCAGTTTTGGAACTGGTCGGCGCCTTCATCGCCTTCAAAACTGACTGACGAAAGACTGGAACCGAAGTTTTGAAACAGATCGGCGTCGGCGCCGCCAGTGAAAGTGACGCCGGTGACGCCCGAGGCGAGATTCACGAACAAATCGGCCCCTTCATCTCCAGCGCCGCTAAAGAAATAGATTTCGCTCGCCCGGATGCCGGTCGCCTGGTTGATAAAACGATCCGCGCCGGCGCCGCCGGTAAAGGTGAAGTCATATAGCGCCGCGCCAGCGTTGATCACTCGGTCATTACCTTCATCGCCCTCAAAGTTGACGCCGGACAGGGAACTGCCCAGATTCGCAAAAGTATCGGCGCCTTGATCGCCCTCGAAACTGACGCCCGAGAGCCCGCTGCCCGAGTTGATGAATAGGTCGGCATCGGCGCCGCCGGTAAAGATGACGCCTGTCACGCCATCACCACCGTTGGCGAAGATATCGGCGCCTTGATCTCCTTCAAAGTTGATGCCGGAAACAAGATTGCCATTGTTTTCAAAAACATCGGCCCCTTGGTCACCTTCAAAGCTGATGCTCGAAAGTGAGCTGGCGTTGTTTTGCAGCACGTCGGCGTCATCGCCGCCTACGAATGCGATTTTCCATCCTGCGCCATCATTGCGGAAAGCATCGTTGCCGCCGTAGCCGTAAAAAGTGATGGTGGAGAATGCACTTGCGGCGGTAGCGCGATTCACGAGCGTGTCGGAATACGTTGCATCTGGCAGTTCAGTTCCATCATCACCCTCGAAGCTAATAGATCCAATGCCGATGCCTTCGATGCCAAATACATCCGCGCCCGCGTCGCCTTCGAAGCTGATTGAGCCGATGTTACTACCAAGACTGACGAACACATCGGCGCCTTGATCCCCTTCAAAGGAGATAGCCCCAATGCCGCCGCCAATATTTTGGAAAATATCGGCGCCTTGATCTCCTTCGAAGCTGATCGCTCCGATATTGTTTCCAAGATTGACAAACAAATCAGCGCCATCATCGGCATGCGTGAGATCGGGAAGGAGTGGGTCGTGGCTGTGGCCATAGAACTTGATCGACGCGATATTGGAGGCGTAATTTCGCAGTCGGTCGCCATCGGCGCCGCCTGAGAAAATGATGCCACTCACCCCCGTAACCGCGCCGGCGTTGTAGAGTTCATCCGCTCCTTGATCCCCTTCAAAACGGATGGAGCCAATCGAGGAGCCTAGGTTGCCGATGAAGAGGTCGGCATCGGCCCCGCCGGTGAAGATCACCGCGCCAAGTACACTGCCGCTATTGGTGAAGAGGTCAGCCCCTTCATCGCCTTCAAAGTTGATCGAACCAAGTGCGCCAACGCTACCGCTATTGGTGAAAAGGTCAGCATCGGCCCCGCCGGTGAAGATCACTGCGCCTAGTATGCTCCCCAAATTGGTAAAGAGGTCAGCCCCTTCATCGCCCTCGAAATTCACGCCACCGATGGAGCCGCCAGCAGTATTGGTGAAGATGTCAGCATCGGCTCCGCCGGTGAACGTAACGCCGCCAAGCAAGGAGCCGGTGTTCGTAAAGAGATCGGCGCCTTCATCGCCTTCAAAGTTGATCGAGCCGAGTGCGCCAACGCTACCGCTATTGGTGAAAAGGTCAGCATCGGCCCCGCCAGTGAAGATCACCGCGCCTAATAGGCTTCCACTGTTGGTGAAGAGATCCGCGCCTTCATCGCCTTCAAAACTCACGGCGCCCAGCGAGCCGCCGGACGCGTTCGTAAAGAGATCGGCATCGGCGCCGCCTGTAAAGATCACGCCGCTGATGGAACCCGTGTTTGTGAAGAGGTCGGCGCCATCATCGCCCTCGAAGCTGACCGTGCCGAGCGCGCCGGAATTGGTAAATTGGTCCGCGCCGACATCCCCTTCGAAACTGACCGACCCCAATCCGCTCATGCCGCCAGTATTCGTGAACAAATCGGCATCGGCCCCGCCCGAGAACACAACGGCGCCGAGAATCGTTCCCTGATTGGTAAAAAGATCGGCGCCTTCATCGCCTTCGAAGTTGACGCCTCCGATCGATCCAAAGTTAGTGAATTGGTCGGCGCCCACGTCTCCTTCAAAGCTTACGCCGCTGATGCTGCCGCCCAAGTTCACTGCAAAGAGATCGGCATCTGCGCCGCCCGAGAAAATAACCCCCGAAAGGCTTGCGCCGCCCGCGACGGTAAACAGATCGGCGCCCTCGTCTCCTTCAAAGTTGATTCCAGAAATCCCCGTGCCTAGAGCGGTGAACTGATC
>JBKJSI010000778.1:0-3475 GCA_046595915.1 Pirellulaceae bacterium | reverse complement strand
CAACGGAACGAGCAATGCCAGCTTTACCTTCCAAGTTCAAGATGACGGCGGAACCGCCAATGGCGGCGTGGATCTGGATCAATCGGCGAACACGATCACGTTTAACGTCAATTCGGTGAACGATGCGCCAACTGGAACCGACAAGACGATCACGACCAATGAAGATTCGGCTTATACACTCACGGCGAGTGATTTCGGGTTTGGCGACGCCTTGGACTCGCCTACTAATGCGCTGACAGCCGTGAAGATAACGACCATCCCCGGAGCGGGAACGCTGAGGCTCAACGGGGTCGCCGTCACTGCGGGTCAGACGGTCACCGTTGCCAACATCAATAGCGGCCTCCTCGTTTGGACCCCGGCATCGAATGCGAATGGCACTTCGAACACAACGTTTACGTTCCAGGTTCAAGATGACGGTGGAACGTCCAATGGCGGCGTCGATCTGGATCAGTCGGCGAACACGATCACGTTTAACGTCAATTCGGTGAACGATGCGCCAACTGGCACGGACAAGACCATCACCACGAATGAAGACACTGCCTACACGCTAACCGCCAGCGACTTTGGCTTTGGCGATGCAAGTGATTCGCCGGCGAATGCGCTGACGGCGGTGAAGATCACCACGATTCCGGGAGCCGGAAGCTTGAAGCTCAACGGCGTGGCGGTGACGGCAGGCCAATCGGTGTCAGTCGCCAACATCAACAGTGGCTTGCTGGTCTGGACGCCAGCCAGCAACGCCAACGGAACTTCGAACACGACGTTTACGTTCCAAGTTCAAGATGACGGCGGAACGTCGAACGGCGGTGTCGATCTCGATCAGTCGGCCAACACGATCACCTTCAATGTCAACTCGGTGAATGACGCGCCGACGGGAACGGACAAGACGATCACGACCAATGAAGATACGGCTTATACACTGACCGCGAGCGATTTTGGGTTTGGGGATGCTTCTGACTCGCCGGCGAACGCGCTGACTGCGGTGAAGATCACGACGATTCCGAGTGCGGGTAGTCTTAAGCTCAATGGTGTCGCGGTGACGGCGGGTCAGACGGTTTCGGTCGCCAATATCAACAGTGGCTTATTGGTTTGGACTCCGGGATCGAATGCAAATGGTTCGAGCAACGCGACTTTTACATTTCAAGTGCAAGATGACGGAGGCACGGCAAATGGCGGCGTTGATCTCGACCAGTCGGCGAATACGATCACGTTTAATGTGAATAGCGTCAATGATGCGCCGACGGGCACGGATAAGACAATCACGACCAATGAAGATACTGCTTACACGCTGACGGCAAGCGATTTTGGGTTTGGAGATGCGATTGATTCGCCGGCGAATGCTCTAACGGCGGTGAAAATTACGACAATTCCCGGAGCGGGAACTCTCCGCCTCAATGGGGCTGCGGTGACGGCCGGTCAGACGGTTTCGGTGGCCAACATCAACAGCGGCTTGCTGGTTTGGACGCCAGCAAGCAACACGAGTGGCGTCAGTAACACAACCTTTACGTTCCAAGTCCAAGATGATGGTGGAACGACCAATGGCGGCGTCGATCTCGATCAATCGGCCAATACGATTACGTTCAATGTGAATTCGGTCAATGACGCTCCGACGGGTACGGATAAGACGATCACGGCAAATGAAGATACTGCTTATACGTTGACGGCGGCCGACTTTGGATTTGGCGACGCAAATGACTCGCCTGCGAACACACTTACTGCGGTAAAGATCACGACGATTCCTGGCGCGGGCAATCTTCGACTCAACGGCATCGCCGTGACGGCAGGTCAGACTGTTTCGGTTGCAAACATCAATTCGGGTTTGCTGGTTTGGACGCCGGCGGCGAATGCGAATGGTGCTTCGAACACCACGTTTACCTTCCAAGTGCAAGATGATGGCGGCACGGCGAATAGTGGTGTCGATCTCGACCAAAGCGCCAACACGATCACGTTCAACGTCACCACGGTGAATGACGCGCCGACGGGTACCGATAAGACCATCACGACGAATGAAGATACGGCCTACACGCTGACTGGATCGGACTTCGGCTTCGGCGATGCACTCGATTCGCCTGCGAATGTGCTGGCGGCCGTGAAGATCACGACGATTCCTGGCGGCGGTAGCTTGACACTTAACGGCGTCGCTGTTACCGCAGGCCAAACAGTTTCTGTGGCGAATATCAACAGTGGCCTACTCGTTTGGACGCCCGCCAGCAATGCCAATGGAACTAGCAACACGACCTTTACATTCCAAGTCCAAGATGATGGTGGAACGGCCAACAGCGGTGTTGATTTAGACCAATCGGCCAATACGATCACGTTCAATGTCACCTCGGTGAACGACGCTCCCACGGGCACGGACAAGACGATCACCACGAATGAAGATACGGCCTACACGCTGACTGGATCGGACTTCGGTTTCGGCGATGCGAATGACTCTCCGGCCAACGCGTTGACCGCGGTGAAGATCACGACAATCCCTGGCGGGGGCAGCTTAAAGCTCAACGGCACGAACGTTACCGCCGGTCAAACAGTTTCGGTCGCCAATATCAACAGTGGTTTGCTGGTCTGGACGCCCGCATCGAATGCCAACGGCGCCGCCAACACAACCTTCACGTTCCAAGTCCAAGATGACGGCGCAACCGCCAATGGAGGCGTGGACCTCGATCAGTCAGCCAATACGATTACGTTCAATGTCACCTCGGTGAACGACGCGCCCACAGGCACGGATAAGACGATCACCACCAACGAAGACACGGCCTACACGTTGACAGCGGCCGATTTTGGATTTGGCGACGCCAACGACTCGCCTGCGAATACGCTTAGTGCGGTTAGGATTACGACAATCCCTGGCGGAGGTAGCCTCACACTCAGTGGCGTTGCGGTGACGGCTGGCCAGAGCGTTTCCGTGGCGAATATCAATAGCGGCTTGCTCGTTTGGACGCCTGCTGGAAACGCGAATGGTGCGAGCAACACGACTTTTACGTTCCAGGTTCAAGATAACGGCGGAACTGCGAATGGGGGTGTGGACCTCGATCAGTCGCCGAATACGATCACGTTCAATGTGAACAGCGTGAACGACGCGCCAACGGGAACCGACAAGACGATCACGACGAATGAGGATTCGGCATATACCTTAACTGCAACCGATTTCGGATTTGGTGATGTCAATGACTCGCCGGCTAACACTCTCACAGCGGTGAAAATCACGACACTTCCAAGCGCAGGATCGCTTACGCTCAATGGGATCGCCGTTACATCCGGTCAGACAGCTTCCGTCGCCGATATTAACTCGGGACTTTTGGTCTATACCCCCAATCCCAATGCAAATGGAACAGGCTATACGAGTTTCACTTTTCAGGTGCAAGATACTGGTGGGACGGCTAACGGAGGCGTGGACCTTGACCAATCGGCGAACACAATCAACTTCAACGTGAGCAACGTCAACGACGCGCCATCGGGCACGAATAAAACGATCACG
>JBKJSI010000632.1:0-3774 GCA_046595915.1 Pirellulaceae bacterium | reverse complement strand
AGGGAATATCTCATTAGTGAGGCAATGTTTGCACTTGGCATTCCAACTACAAGGAGTCTTGCGGTCGTCACCACTGGCGAACCTGTGTATAGAGAAACTGTCAAGAAAGGAGCGATCCTAACTCGCGTGGCTGCGAGTCACATTCGAGTTGGAACTTTCGAGTACCTTTCGGCGATCCGCGACGAATCGAGCTTGCGTTTGATCGCTGACTACTCAATTCATCGACATTACCCTGAATTGGCGGACGCCCCTCAAAAATACCCAGTATTTCTTCGCGCCGTCATCGATCGCCAAGCTTCGCTCATCGCAAAGTGGCAGCTTGTTGGATTCATTCATGGTGTGATGAACACCGATAACGTGGCGATATCGGGCGAAACGATTGACTACGGCCCGTGCGCGTTTATGAACTCCTACTCGCCGGATACGGTGTTCAGCTCCATCGACCGTGCAGGTCGGTACGCTTACGGGAACCAACCTGCGATTGGGCACTGGAACCTGGCCCGTTTCGCCGAGACTCTATTGCCGCTCCTACATCAGGATCAACAAGAAGCGATTTCTCTTGCCACCGACATTCTAGGCGAGTATCCGGCCTTGTTCGAGCGATATTGGCTCGATGGCATGAGGAAAAAGATTGGGTTTCAGAGTGCGGAAGCTGGTGACATCGAATTGATCGGGTCGCTGCTTCAGTGGATGGAGGCGACGCGAGCGGACTTCACGAATACGTTTCGCGACTTGTCGGTTGAGGGTTCGCCTGTCGGTGATAAATACTTGGAGCCGGATTTCCTGGCTTGGTACTCCCACTGGCAAGCGCGACTCAAGCGTGAGGAACGGTCGTACGCCACGGTCTGTACGGAAATGCGGTCCGTGAATCCCGCCGTCATTCCACGAAACCATATGGTCGAGGAAGCCCTTTCGGCGGCGGAAGATCGAGACGATCTGGGTGTTCTTCATCGCCTACTAGGAGTATTGGCAACACCATATGCCGTCCGCACAGACTTAGCGCCATATCAATCGCCCTCACCTGATGATCGCTCTTACAAAACCTATTGCGGGACATAAGTTCCTGGACGTCGAATCGCCGCCAGGTCGGGGGGACGTGAACTTCCTCCCCAACGTTGGTCCAATCGGCAATACGCTGCCTTGGCCTTCGGAAAGAACACAGTCTACAGTTCGTGTCCAATCGAGTCGGTGATGCACTTGCCGGAGCGCCTGACTATCCATCTCATCATCTCTCTCGCAGAACACCGAATCGCAAGAGTTTAAAAATGCTGAGCGATCGCTCGCCACGTTGGAAGGCAAGCACAATGCGACATCCAACCCGTCGACCTCTCACACCGACACTTGCCAAACGCCATCCTTCGCCAATACTTTCAGCCCGTGCCTCGCGATGGTGATGGCCGCCGAAAGACCATTAGGCCCTGTCCCAATCACCACCGCGTCATAAGCATTCGAGTTCATTTACCTGCCTAGTCGCGGTTGTTGCAGCGCCGTCTTCTGCCTCTCCATCCACACTTTTCAATCAACCTTTTTCAATCAAGAATCTCACGTGCGGATTAGCCACCAACTAGCCGCCACCTTCGCAAATAAGAGCACCACAAATTCATAGGCATGCTGGTACACTTCTGTTAATTGAGCTGGTACTCGAGCCTGGTAGCCATAGTGCGACTGTTAACAGCTGATCGAAAGAAAGGGAATACTGCGAATCGTCACGACCTTCAATGCAAACAAAGTTGACTGTGACGTCGGCGGAATATTCCCTTGCTTCCGGCAAGCTGCCTCAAGCCTGACGCGATCGCTCTTCCTAGCAAGCGTCATGCCGATTGCCCCATTCAACCGTTGTACCGCAATTATTCGCGAAATACCTAGAATGTTTGAGTTGCGCGAATTCGTTTGAGGGCGCCGCGCCAACAAACTCAGTTAGGAAGCCGCGACGAATTGTCCACAGAACCCGTTGAGTGCGACAATGTCGCATCGGTTGTTGTCTTGCCCGGAACAGCGACTGAAAGCTCCCGTGCACCTCGAATAGTTTTTCCCGTCCTGACTTGGCTTCTTGCTACGCAGTTAAAGGTAGCTACCAGCGAATTACGGGACGGATTGACGACTCATTTGGAGGCTTTACACGCCCTCAGAATCGATCGCGAAAAACAAGAAGATCGGCATATAGGTTGCACTAAACCTTGACTCGGCATTCACACTCGATCTAAGGGGCATCACTATGTCTGCCAATAAAAAATCGCCAAGCAATCCAGACAAATCGGGGGAGCCAAAAAAGCCTCCAAAGGGTGCGCCGTTCAACGAACAAGACCCCGAGCGCCGGCTAGGCAATTTCACGGGCGCTGGTGAGCATGCGCGACAAGGTGGCCGAACCTCGGGCATTGTCGGCCAAACAAAGCAGAAAAATCACACCGATAAAAAGGGCGGGCCGAAGTAATTGAGGCGCCGCTTTGCATTTCCGAACGATGACCGTCAAATCGCCCGTTACGAGGTTATGCATGCAATCCATCAGCTATTGAGGCGACAACTGCCAAAATTGGTAACAATCAACCACGACGAAATTCGGCAATGGGTTGAGGAACGAAAAGGAAAACCGGCCTCGATTGAAGGTACTGAAGACCAAGGCGAAGAAGCCGGATTGCTACGCATCGACTTTTCAGGCGGCGCTTCCAATCCGCCGCTAGTCCCCATCTCGTGGGATGCATTCTTCCAAAAATTTGACGACGCTGGCCTTGCGATGGTCTACCAAGATGAAACTGCGGATGGAAGTTCGAGTCACTTCTGCAAATTCATCCGTCGCGAAAGTGTCATGAAGTGATTACCAAGGGCGGGCCAAATCGCGGCTTACAAGTCGTAAATTCCCCGCTCATCAGGAAGTTCCACGCCAAACACACGTGTCACGCCTGCCAAATGCTGACCAGATGGATTCTCGAGAGTTCAAGAAGCCAGCACTCTTGCTGGTAGTGCAAGCTCGACTGTCTCATTGCGCTCGCATGGCAAGAAAGGCGGCGAGTTGCATGACTGCGACCAAAACCCCCGTGAAGGCGGTCTCTCCAAGGTGAAGGTCAGCGGACGAGGCGGGCAAGATCGATCAATTGCGGCACGCCGCTAGCATTGCATGCTCTCAACGAATTGGGAGGAATGGGCAATGGCGGCAGCTTGGAAAGGCTATTTAAAACTGAGTCTCGTATCAGTGCCGGTGGCAGCGGTGAGCGTCAATAACTCCAAAGCCAGCCCACAGTTCCATCAAGTCCATACCGAATGCCACAATCGCATTAAATACAAAAAAACCTGCCCGGTTCATGGCGAAGTGCCGCCCGAGGAAATTGTGTCAGCCTTCGAGTACGCCAAAGGACAGTATGTCCTCTTCGATAAGGCAGAACTCGCCGAATTGAAGGGGGAGCGTGAAAGAGCGATTAACATCGAAGCAATCGTGGCTCCAGGGCTGATCGGGCCGCTGTTCTACACCGAGCGCTCTTACTATTTGGTTCCGGACGGAAGAATCGGAGAGAAGCCTTACGCTTTGTTGCGTGAGTGTCTGAAGCAGGGCAAACTCGAAGCGGTATGCCAGGGGGTGCTCTACGGTGGCGAAGAGCTATCTCTGTTACGCGCCGACGGGGATTTGCTCACCTTGACGGCGCTCAAGTTTGACGCGGAAGTTCGGGAACCTGATGAGCTGCACGCACCCCATGACGTTTCACTCAAGAAGGAAGAACTCGCCCCCACGAAAACGTTACTTGAGAACTACCGAAACGATGATTTCGATATCGCAGACTACAC
>JBKJSI010000572.1:0-5699 GCA_046595915.1 Pirellulaceae bacterium | reverse complement strand
GCGAAGTCGTTGAGCCATAAGTTGGAATCTCAACGTCTTGCGGAGCTGGAGTCCAGGTCGCCAATGCGGCCCCGGCCTCCCAGAGCGGCGCCGATGCCGCATTGGCGACCTGGACTCCAGCTCCGCAAGACGTTGAGATTCCAACTTATGGCTCAACGACTTCGCGCAAAGCTGCAACCTCCATCTTCGCAAGCCTGGGCAGCTAGCCTGATTTGGTTCGACTAACAAATTTCAAACCTAAAAGGGCGTTCTTCGGAACGCCCTTTTTCGTTGGATTTCGACGCTAAAAATGAGCGGAACTGCTCGCCGTACGTGCCGCGCGGCCAATCTGCTTACAATAGCCGAACCAGCATTGCCGCTGGCCACCGCTTTTCCTCGCCGGAATCCGATCGTGCCCCAAGTGGACCCAGCTCGCCTCCTCGCCGATCTCGTGCGATTGCCGAGCGTGAACCCCATGGGCAAACCAGCGCCAAACCAAAGCCCTTACTACGAACATCGAGTCACGGAGTATCTGGAAACGCTGCTTACGAGTTGGGAACTACCAACCGAGCGAGTTGAAGTCCACTCCGGCCGCGACAACCTGCTAACTCGCCTAAGCGGAACCACTTCTCAAGCAAACCGCCCGCTCATCCTCCTCGAAGTCCACCAAGACACGGTGCCAGTCGAAGGAATGACCATCTCCCCCTTCGGCGGCGAAGTCTGTGAAGGAAAGCTCTACGGTCGCGGCGCCTGCGATGTGAAAGGCGGCATGGCTGCCATGCTCACAGCCCTTGCGCAACTGATCGATACCCCCGAGCGTCCTATCGATCTCGTACTCGCATTCACCATCAACGAGGAATTTGGCTTCACCGGCGCAACTTCCCTTGTCGAGTCCTGGTCCAGCGGCAGAAGCAAGCTTCTTCCTCGCGCGCCGGATGCGATCATCGTCGCCGAACCAACTTTGCTCGATGTCGTGATTGCGCACAAAGGAGTCGTCCGTTGGCGAACCACCGCCCATGGCCGCGCCGCCCATAGTTCCCGACCCGATCGCGGCGAAAATGCCATTTACTCGATGGCCCGAGCCATCTCCGCCCTCGAAGGCGTCGCAGCCTCACTCGCCACAACACAGACTCACCCACTACTCGGTCTTCCTTCACTTAGCGTCGGCACGATCGAAGGCGGCGTGAGTGTGAACACGGTCCCCGATCACTGCGTGATCGAAATCGATCGCCGGCTGCTGCCTGGTGAAGCGCCGGAAGAAGCTTATCAATCGGCCATCGCCGCGATCGCGTCCAAACTCACCCTGCGCGATCGAATTGAACACGCCCCACCCTTCATCACGTCGCGCGGACTTTCCTCCGCCAGAAATGGCGTTCTCGCCGCGAAGCTCGGCGAAATCTCTAAACGTCATGGCGATTACGGCAATCCAATCGGCGTGCCCTTCGGCACGGACGCCGCCCCCTTCGACGCAGCAGGTATTCCCGTTGTCGTCTTCGGCCCCGGCGACATCGCCCAAGCTCACACCGCCAACGAGTGGATTGAGCTCAAGCAAGTCGATCAAGCCGCTGAAATTCTCCGCCAATTCTGCCTTGAGTTTAATCCTGTGGCCACTCATCACTGACCATTCGCCACTAATACGGCTTCGGAGGAATCGCAAATTCACTCCGCGGCCTTGAGCTCCCCACCGCAATCGCGTCACCCAGTTCGATTGCTTTCTGCCCCTTAAACGCGCCCGCCTTGGCGCCATACTTCGCCTGCCCTTGCACGCTTACTTCGAGCGGAAGTTGAACATCCTTGTCGGTCGTGATAATGTCGCCAACCCTGAGCCCTAGTAGATCCGACGTATCTTCGTCTCAGCGAGCGTCACCACCAGCTCGACCATGGCGCCGCTGAGACTCTTCCGAATCCGTTCAATCGACTCGGCTTTATTGCCACCTTTGGTGTAACTCACCCAGTTATTGGCCGTGAGTTTATTGCTGACTCGCTCGATCGCGTTGAAGGGAATACACAGATTAATCATCCCCCGCGTCTCACCGAGGATCAGCTCAAAACTGATGAGCACGATCACTTCATTCGGCGGAACAATTTGCACCAACTGTGGATTGCTTTCGACTTTTTCCACCGAGAGCTTCAAAGTTAAGACGCCTTCCCACGCCTTCCTTAGCTCTTCAAGAAAGAGGCCAGTCAATCTTGAAACAAGCTTGAGCTCGATATCGGTGAGCGGACGTCGAATCGCCGCGCCGGCATCCTTTCCGCCGCCCAGGAGCCGATCGAGTACGGGAAATAAGATCGATGGATTGATATCGAGAATCAAATTCCCTTCGAGTGGCTCCGCTTTGATCACGTTGAAGCAAGTGGGATTCTCGAGACTAAAGACGAACTCGCTATAAGTCAGCTGATCGACGCTCGTGAGTTTCACATCGATAATGCTCCGCAGCAGCGCCGAGAGTGAGGCGCCAAAATTCCGGGCAAATCCCTCATGTAGCGACTGCAGCGCGCGCATTTGCTCCTTGCCAACACGCTCGGGCCGCCGAAAATCATAGGGCATGATCTTTTCACGCGGCCGCACGGGCTGCCGCGGCGGTTCCGCCGCTTTGGCCGGCGCACCCGAATCAATCGAATTGAGCAGGCTTTCCACCTCCGCCTGACTGAGCACTCCATCGCCCATTTCGCACTCCTTTGCAATCGCCTATTCGGAAGAATCTAGTGGTAAAACTAGGTTCGAATTTGCCCCGTACCTGCGATCACATACTTATAACTTGTCAGTTCTTTGATTCCGCACGGCCCCCGCGCATGGAATTTGTCGGTGCTGATGCCAATCTCAGCCCCCATTCCAAATTCGCCGCCATCATGGAGCCGCGTACTCGCATTGACGACCACGGCCGCGCTATCTACTTCGCGGACGAATCGTTCGATCGCTGCCGCATCGGTCGCTACAATCGCATCGGTATGATGCGAGCCATAGCGATCGATATGCAAAATCGCCTCATCAAGATCGTTCACCACTTTGCACGAGATGATCGGCCCCAAATACTCGGCGCCGAAATCTTCTTCACTCGCGATGGCCGCACCAGGAAAAATCGCCCGCGTTGCCGCATCGCCGCGAATCTCAATTCCCTTGGCCACGAGGTCGCCAGCAATCGCCGGCAACAACTTGGACGCTGCGTCTTGATGCACGAGCAGCGATTCCGCCGCGTTGCAAACACCTAGCCGCTGGCACTTTGAATTCACCACAACTCGCCGCGCTGTCTCAAGGTCTGCCGAGCGATCAACATAGACATGGCAGTTGCCCGTGTAATGCTTGATCACCGGCATCCGAGCTTCCTGAGCCACTCGCCGAATCAAACTCTCGCCACCCCGAGGAATCGCGACGTCGATCAGTTCCGGCAATTGTAAAAAGAAGCCCACGGCTTCGCGATCAAGTGGTTCCACCAGCTGAATTGCATTCGCAGGCAATCCAAATTCTCCGAGCGTCTCAACCAGCACCGAGACAATCGCGCGACTCGAGTGCGCCGCTTCCTTGCCGCCGCGCAAGATCACCGCATTACCACTCTTCACACAAATCGCAGCCGCATCGGCTGTCACATTGGGCCGCGACTCATAGATGAAAAAGACGACCCCCAGCGGCACGCGAACTTTCTTGAGCTCCACTCCGCTAGGTCGTATGCTCTGTTCAATCACTTCGCCAATCGGATCAGCAAACGCCGTAATCTCTCGCAGCGCCGTTGCAATGGCCGCGATCCGACTAGGATTCAAAGTCAGTCGATCGATTTGTGCTTCCGTCAGTCCATACTGCGTCGACGCGGAAAGATCTTGCTCATTGGCCCGCAAAATCTCTACTTGTCTTTGAATCAAAAGCTCGGCACAAAGCAACAGCCAGCCATTCTTCGCTTCCGTCGAAGCGAGCGCCAAGCTGCGCGAAGCACGCCGCGCCTGATTGGCAACGCTAAGGCAGTAAGCCTCTAATTGATTTTGGTGCATCACAGGCATCGTAGATGTTTCGATGGTGGCCCTCGGAATCAAAAAATCGGCAAACCTATTCTAGGTAGAACCGCCTCCCGAGTCGTCGCCGGGAGTATCCAAATCGGCGGCAAGTTGGTCAATGGCAAGCGGTTACACCGAACTGCTGGAATGGCGCCAATCGCGTCAAATGGCCCATTCCCTCAAAAGAGCGTGTGATTCCGAGGCCACTCCACCTGCATCTAAAGAAAATCGACGCCTATTGGTGTGTTTCCGTCCCCCTTTCCCGCCTAAACTGAGTATAGGAACAGAATTCGCGGCGCCCACGAGCCGCAGAAGAGTGAGGAAGGTCCATGATGATGTTTGTCGTTTCCAGCACCGGAACCAAAGGCCGAAAAACGGTCATCTTGCTATCAGTGCTACTAGTCATCGCCTCCGTCGCAGGCGCATGGGCCTGGCAACAGCGCCAGGTTCGCCCCAAACCGGCCGCCAAGCCGACAAAGCTGCCCAAAGATTGTCCGGTCGATGGCGATAAGGCGATGCAGATCGTCAAAAAGATCTGCGACATGGGCCCGCGCATCAGCGATACGCCCGCAATGAAGAAGCAGCAGGAGTTCATCAAGAAGCATTTCGAAGACCTCGGCGTTAAGGTCACGATGCAAGAGTTTCCCGCCCGGCATCCGCGAAAAGGGGGCGTGACGCTGGCGAACATGATTGTCGAATTTAACCCCGAGGCGACCGAGCGGATTCTGATTTGCTGCCACTACGACACGCGCCCTTTTCCTTCGGAGGAACCAGACGTCCGAAAACGCGAAACGGAAGGCATCTTTATTGGAGCCAACGACGGCGCAAGCGGCGTTGCATTACTCTGTGAAATGGGCCGCGTCATTCCAACAATCAAATGCAAATATGGCGTCGACTTCGTCTTCTTC
This sequence comes from Pirellulaceae bacterium, assembly GCA_046595915.1. Classification (GTDB taxonomy): domain Bacteria; phylum Planctomycetota; class Planctomycetia; order Pirellulales; family Pirellulaceae; genus JBKJSI01. The sequence continues at coordinate 828 of JBKJSI010000572.1, read as the reverse complement.
GACGCCGAAGAATTGATCTATCGCGGCGACGATGCGCTCGGCAAAGGCGACCCCTATTTTCTCGGCTCGACTCATTTTGCGACCGACTACAAAAACCGACCACCTAAGCATAAATACAAATGGGGTGTCTTGGTCGATTTAATCGGAGACGCCCACCTGGAGATTTATCACGAGGAACACAGCGTCACGTGGCCAGAGACGAAGCCCCTCGTGAAGGATATTTGGGGTGTCGCCAAAAAACTGGGGGTCAAAGAGTTCATCGATCGCAGCTATGCAAAATGGAAAGTGCGCGATGATCACTTGCCGCTTTATGAAAATGGCGGCATTCCTTGTATCGATATCATCGACTTTGCCTACCCACGCGTGGGCAGCGACTTGAACTATTGGCACACGATGCAAGACACACCAGATAAATGCTCGGGCAATTCAATCGCCCTGGTAGGCTGGGTGCTCATCGAGTGGCTAAAATCGGTCAAATAACTAACCCGTCATGCCGGGAGCCTTCAATGGATGGCATTCAATTTTTCACGCTATCCCTCGGCGGGGCCCTTTTTTTTATGGGCTGGCTCCTTACCGCCGGCAATTGGGCAAACTGGAAAAAGCCGGGCAAGGGTTTCAAATCCAAAGAAGAAGCCGCGCTCATCCAAGGCCGTTGGGGCCGTCGCGTTCATATGAGCCTCGCATTGATGGGGCTTGGCGCAGCCATCGCCCTCGGCGCATTCCTCGGGCGCGAAAAGATCACCGCGCTCTACTGGTATGGAGTCGTGGCCCTAGCCCTCTGGATGTCCGTCCTCGCCATTGTCGATGGCGGCGCGACCTGGAGCTACG
>JBKJSI010000340.1:0-3911 GCA_046595915.1 Pirellulaceae bacterium | reverse complement strand
TTCTGGCGTTTGAACTGCGAAGTCCTGAGAACAAGCCGATTGCCACCATTCTCGGACTCGTCTCGGGGATTTTTTACGCCTGCGTTGTGTTATCTCTAAAAAGGTTGTCGCACGAAGATCCCTATTGGTTGGCTTCGCTCAATAATCTCTTCACCGCTGCGGCCCTCTTTTGCATTTTGCCGCTGATCGGGGATTTCAAAACGCCCACGCTCTGGCAGTGGCCGTTTCTTGTTGCGTTTGGAGCGGTGCAGCTTGGGCTGCCTTACGCGCTGTTTGGTCGGGCGCTGCGTGTGTTGCCCTCGCATGAAGGTTCGGCGATTGTTCTGATCGAGCCGATCCTGGTTCCCGTTTGGGCTTATCTTGTCGCTGGAGAGCCCACGGCGCCTTGGACGATCGCGGGCGCGTCTTTGATCTTCGTGGGCCTCGTGGTGCGGTTTGTGATTCCGGAGCGGCGCACCAAGATTGACGGTAGCGGCGAATAATTCGTGCTAATCAGGAATCTCGGGCGTGACGCCGAGGACGATGTCAAACTTCGCGGCAACCGCGCCGATCTTGGAATTTTTGATCGCCGCAAAATCAGCGGAAGACGCTTTCTGCAACTTCTCACTGCCCAGCCCGCGGAAGATACCATCCTTGGCGTTGCCGGCATGGCCTTCGATATAGCACTGGGTGGTCAATAACTCCTTGCTGCCCTTCTTGATTTTGACATGGATATGCGGCGTGCGGCCGGGATAGGGAACTGGTTTGATCGTGCGGAAGTAGTATTCGCCGGTGGAGCCGGTTACAAAACGTCCGAAGCCTTGAAAATTGCTGTCTTGTTTCGCTTTGTTGTCGGTGCCCGAATGGAGGTATGCCCCATTGTTGTCACATTGCCAGATTTCGATCACAGCGTTGTTGATCGGATTGCCTTTGGCGTCGAGGATCTTGCCGCCGAAGTGAGCAATCGTGCCGATGGCGGACGTTAGCGCGTCGTTGATGACGATGAGGTCGTTGTCGGTATCAAGCGGCAGCTTATCGGGATAGAAGGGGCCTTCGGTTGCCGAGGGAGTTTTGGTGAGCTCATCGGCGAGTGCGCCGGGAACCCAGAAGCCGGCGGCGACAAGGGCCGCTGAGTGAATCATGGTTCGACGATTAAGAAACAATGAATTTCGCGACATGACCAAACTCCGGAGAGCGAATGGAGGAGGACGCAGGGACAGGCCATTTCCAACGGGAGTATAGCGTAGGTGCAGTCCGGCCACCTATCGAGAGCCTGAAGCGAATATTACGAGCTCGTTGCGCAATGACGGGAGCATCCGCCTCAACAATCACCCGTCTTTCAAGATGATCACCCACCCAGAACACCTGATCATCTTGCCCTAGATAGTGATCATCTTGCCCTAGATAGTGATCATCTTGATCATCTTGATCATGTTCTAAAAACAAGGGCTTTATTGATCCCGCTCGCCCTAAGTCCTTTACAAAATCGAACTTGCCGAAGATGCGCACGAACTTGCGGCTTCCTAGTGAGCGCGCAGGTTGGCATCTTGGCAAATTCGCGAAAACAAGCCTTTTTCGCCGCTCACACTAGCTCAGAGCTATCGCAGAGAATTCAGCCCCACAGAAATGTACTAGCGTTGCCCGGGTCGATAGATATTGGGCTTAGCAGGCGGCGCCTTAGACGCCCCACCAGATCCTTGGGGCGGTACTCCGCCGGTTTTTGGGAGTTTCATTTGCGGAGTTTCGTTGATTTGGCCTAGGCCGACATCTTGGATGCTGATTTCTCGGGTGTCGGTGCGGTAGGTCATGCGCCCGGCGGCTTGCTTGCCTTCTTCGACGCCGCGGTCGTTGAGCTTGTGAATCTCGCAGTCTTTGCGAGGGTTGCCTTCGAGGATCACGAGTCGCTTGGCGGGGGCGTAACTGGTTTTGGAACCGTAAGCGATGAATTGTGAGCCTTCGACCATGACATTACCACGGGCTTCGAATTCGAAACTCGATTGTTCGGCGGTTGCGCCGGCAACTTGGAAGAAGGACATTTCGTCGGAACGGAGGGCGACGCCTTGTTCGCCGAGGCCGCCGCGGCGGTTGGGGTCGATCACGCTGTCCCAGGTGGTAACGGGGGAGTAGACGGCGTTGACGCGGCGGTCGAAGGTGAGGTCACGTTTCAGCATGTTACCGGTAATGGCGCCGTCGAAGTCGACTCGGATGTAGGTGAGGCCGCTTTTCGAAGCGGCATTCTTGGGAGGAATAGCGCTAGGCTTTGGGCCAGACTTGCCGACGGGAAAGGCGAAGGCGCCACCGCTGTTACCGCCCGCGCTGGCTGCCATGCCTCTGCGCACGGAGCTGACGTAACCGGGGCCGTCGGCTTTGAAGCCGCCGCTGAGGTGGTCGTAGCTGAGGTTTCTGGCGTGAAGTTGATCGAAGGCGGTGCGGCGATCATTGGCGTCGAAAGCGTCGTTGGTGACATCGACGCCTTCATCGAAGACGAGGTGATCGAGGCCAAGATCGTCGCCGTAGCCGGCATGCGGGAGGCTGGCGCGGGTGCCGAAGGAGACGGGCCGCGTGAGATAGATCTCCATCGTGCCGCTGTTGATTTCGACTTCGTTTTCGACTCCTTCGCGATCGGCGAGGAGGAGGTTGGTGACGACCTGCTTCTTGAATTCGACTTTGCTTCCATCGAAATCCATACGGCCTTGCCACTCGACTTCGATCAGCTTGGGCGTCATTGATTGACCGAGCGGCGCCGCAGTGGCTGGATTTCCGGCGAGGTCGGCAGCGGCGGCGAACTCGGTAATTTTGAGTTTGCCGGGTTGCTCGATGTAGACGCGGTTGCGGCGCTGTTGGATGTGGATTTCGGGGCCTTCGATCGACATGCCTTCAGCGCTAACTTCAGCGGGGGCGCCGGAGATGACGACTTCGGCGTCACCGCGAATACCGCCGGTTAGCTTGAATTGGTCGCCGGAGACGCGGAGAGGCGGCGCGGTCGAGTCGGTGAGATCGAAGCGTTCGAATCGCAGATTCTTGTGGACGGTGACTTCGCGGATGGTGGGTTCTTGTTGCCCCTCACTATCGATTTCGACTTTGATGAAGTCGCCGACGAGATCGTATTTTGCTTCGGGCGGGCCTTGTTCTTCTTTGGGCTTTTTCGGTTTAGCGGGTGGGGCTTCGGCGCTGGCGCTTGGGTCGTGCTCAGGGGCGCGTTCTGAGTCGGTCGGATAGTGGAAGATGAGTTCCATACGCTGGGTATGGCCTTGCAGCTCTGGCGTATTGGCTTCGACGGAGCCGATCGCGAGCATGCGGTGGGGGCGGACGTCAAAGAGCATTTGGGGAGCGGCGGCGTTTTTTTGTTTGGGGGCGGGGAGGTTTTCGGAGTCTTGCCAAGATGCGCGGCGGGTTTTGGGATTTGCTTTCGACGACTTGGCCCGTGCGATAGCGGGCGCGGGTTCGCATTCTTCTAGCCAGAGTTTCATTTCGCGGGCGGTGAAGCGATGTTGGTCGCCGGCGAGGAAGAGGCCGGCGGCGGCGCGCATTTCGACGCGATGGAGTTCGCCTTCGGGCTCGAGTTTGAGTTCATGGTCCCATTCAGCGCGAATCGAGCGACTGGGGTTGCGGGCGTCGACGGCGGTCATTTCGCCTTTGCCTTTGGCGTGAAGGCGACCGAGGCGGCGAGGGATTTTGGCGAGGGTGTATTCGATCGAAGGGGCTTTGAATTCACTGGCGCCGCGAGTCATGACGACTTGCTTGGAGTCTTTGAGCATGATCTTGCGGGTGGTGATGGCGTATTCGAGTTCGGAGCACTTGGCTTGTACGTCGGCGGAAGGCGAGGAAAGGACGACGGGGCGACCGACGGCAGTCATGTGACTCGGTGTGAATTTGGAGAATTGATTTTTGCCGGCGCCGTCTCCCGGAGCGGAATTGCCGCCGCCGGTTTC
>JBKJSI010000807.1:0-4179 GCA_046595915.1 Pirellulaceae bacterium | reverse complement strand
TCGGCTGCGTGATGTACGCGATGTGTACTGGAAGGCCACCCTTCCGCGCCGAGAGCAGCTACGCGATCCTGCGTCTCATCACCGATCACGAACCGAAGTCGATCCGCGAAATCAATGCCGACATCCCCGACTGGCTCTGCGGCATCATCGCCAAACTGATGGCGAAAGACGCCAATGACCGGTACGCCACCGCCGCCGAAGTCGCCCAGCTTCTCGAATCGTGCCTCGCCCACTTACAACAACCGGCAACGGTCCCACTTCCACTAAAAGCCCAAGCCGCCGTCCCCGCCAAGCCGCGCACTCAAAGCAATGCCCGTCGCTGGTCGTCGCGCAACTGGGTCATCGCCTCTGCCATTGCTTGTGGATGCGCCGCCTTCGCCATCTTCGCCGGCGTCATCATCATCCTCGAACTCAACAAAGGCACGCTTACGATCGTGAGCAAAGTCGAGGGCGTAATGATCAAGATCACGCAAGGCGAAAAGGTCGTCGATGAACTGACGCTGGAAAAGAACGCGAAGAGCGTTCGCATCGCCGCCGGCAAATACGTCGTCGAAATCGAAGGCGATACCGATGGCGCTCAAGTGGAAAACGGCAACGTGACGCTCACTCGCGGTGGGACGGAGGTTGTGCGAATTGTTCAAAAACCAGGCGAAGGATCAAATGGCAAATCGACGCAAGACTCCTCTCTCAAAGAGTCATTTCGCTTTAGCCACCAACTCGCTGACGCAGTACAACGCTTTAACCTCGAACAACAGCAAACGGATACTGGAAAAACGCAGCTCCCGCTCACCGACGACGAAGTCATCGCCTCCATCCAATGGTCACAAGACAGTGTCGATAGCACTCTTTCGGCGGAAGAACTAACGGCCTTCCGAGGAATCGCCAAATTCCGAGTCCTTCCCGCACCCTTCAAACTAAACATTCTCACCGAACTGCGTGGCGCCGACAAAGAACGTTTCAAAGTCTGGTTCATTCAACTCACGTTCACTCGCCCCGACGGAACTGAATTTCGTCACAACATTCGCGAACAGTTTCTCTGCGAGCTCGACGAGAAAGGCAACGAACGGAAATTCAGTACTTACCCCTTATGGTCGCCGCAAGAGGGGTGGCGCAAACTCGACGACGTGGTGAAGTCCTTTAACGATCGTCATAGCCGACTTGGCGGAATCAACATGCCGCCCGTCACTGTCGAAGAAATCATGGCTGCGATACGCTTCTGGAAGACCCAACGCGCCAAGTTCGACGTCACCAACACCGAGTTCGATCAGTTTCAGGAAGTAGCCAGGCTCGGCTACCTTCCCCCGGGCGCCGAACTCTCCATCATCACCCACTTCGAACCCGGCGATGGCCGCAAGTATCTCATCTGGTCCCTCCGCCTGCACCTCAAAAAGCTAGAAGCAGGCGCACCATACCCGATGTTCGGCGATGTCTTCCGGACGCACTATGTCAAGGTTCAGTCCCTTGATGAAGGCAAAATCGCCTGGGGCCCCGTCGCCAAAAACGGCATTCAAGCCGGCGTTTTGTTCGAGTCTCCCAACGGAGTTCTTGGCCTTCAATCACCAGTAAGTAAGGCTCGCTTTGATGGTGGTGGAATGGCCGCCCCAGACCCAACAAACAAAACCGTGCCGCCCCACGCTGAAATCACACCCCGCTTCTACTTCCGCAACACCGCCGACCAGCACAAAGAAGCTTCCTTTCCCAACATCATGACGCACAGCTATTACAAAAAGGTCGAAGCAACGCTTGCAAGCGGCAAGCAACTCCCGATCGACACAAACAAAGATCCCGCCGGACCGGTGGGCTGGGTCCAAATGCCCTTCGCCTTCGGCGCCCAACACGAAATCCGCGGCTTACCGATCCGCCTGGGCGAAGGCGACAGAGGCGGTGCGGAATCAGTTATCCGCGTCAGCAAAGGCGACAAGATCCGGCTCCGCTTCACGCTCGACAATTACGGTGACAAAGACGCCGAACCGCTCGTCACCGACTGGGTCGATTTCACGATCGAGTAACACGCCTACCTAAAGCGGGTAGCTCCGGTTGGCGTACTCGCCTACCGGAGCGGCAAAGCCGCAAGAAGCATCTCGAACGAACCTAGGCAAGCTACTGCCAACTGGATGGCATAAATCACTCACCCCTGAGGAACCACCTTCACCGCCAATGCCGGAATCTTCGCCTGCCCGGGCGCAACAATCGGCAGATCATCCTTGAGCCGCTTCAGAAAAAACTCCTTGTACTGAATCGTCATCGCCGGCCCCACATGAACTTGCACGCCGAGAACTCCCGACAGCGCCCGGTTCTTCTCATCGAGATCAATCACATCGGCCGTCGGGTGGTCGTCAATCCAATGCTGATGATGATTCCCCTGCACGAGCACTCGATATTCATGCCACTCATCCGCCTTGAAAGTCTTTTTTGGTAGCTCGCCCACCACCCAAGGCTGCCCCTTTTCATCAATGATCACCTTCTCGGCGGTGTGCGCCAAAATCCGCCGCCCGCGCTCTTCATATAGCATGCCGTCATACTCCGCATGCTCCGGCACCACGTCGCACTGATACCCGGTAACCACTTCCTCGCCCAAGTCAGGCCGCACCTTGCTCCGATAATTGAGCCCGCTATTGCCATTCTTGGTGACCTTCACCTTCACTCGCAATTCAAAATTCTTGAGCGGCTCACCCTTCCAAACAATAAACCGATTGTGCTTCAGCGAACCATCGGTCACGCCCGTGAGCGCGCCCTCCTTCACACTCCAATACTTCGCATTCCCCTCCCATTCCGACAAATCCTTGCCATTAAAAATCCGCTCAAAGCCTTTTGGTGGCTCGTCACCGAAAACGGCGATGCTTGATGCGGAAATCACAGCGAACGTGAGCAAGAACGGTATGTGAATTTTCATGAGTCACCCCGACTTTTTTTGGGAAACGGCCATCCGCAATCCTACACCAAGCGAAGCCGCCAATTCGGTTTTTATACCGCATCGAACTGGCCTATTTCGCCGATGAATTCCCATCCTAAGCGGTGAACCATATCCAGTTTCACGGTAAAATGATCCAACCGGAGTTCGGCGCCGAGGCGGCCGCTCGTTGACCATCGCATCGCGCCCCTGCAACCGAAAGACCACGCCATGCGTTTTCTTTCTCAACCGCCCCCGCCGCCTCTAGGGGAGTTCATTCACCATTTCTGGAACTCCACCTACGCACCCTCCCACCCCCAAGTCCGAATCCTGCCCCGCGGAACCGTTGAGCTCGTCATCAACCTCAGTGAAGACGAAATTCGGATTTATGACTCAGCACAATCCACAAACTGCCTGCGATTTCCCGGCATCGTCCTCTCGGGCGCCTATACCGCCGCACTCGATCTCGATCCCATGCAACACGCTTCGATCCTGGGCGTCCACTTTAGGCCCGGCGGAGCGTTCCCGTTTTTTGGCGCGGCGGTCGGCGAACTAGTGAACCGCCACGTCGCCCTGGAAAACCTCTGGGGAACCGCCGCGAACGAACTTCGAGAACGTTTGTGTGCCGCCGCGACACCTCAGCAACGATTTCAGATTTTGGCGAACGCGCTCGAATCTCGCTTGCGGCGCGATTCCGCACACCCCGCGGTTGCGCTGGCGCTCGGCATCTGGGGGCCAGCGGGCATCGGCGACACAGTCGAAGCGGTCGCGAATCGCGTGGGACTCAGCCAGCGCCGATTTATTCAAGTATTTACCGCGCAGGTTGGCTTGACGCCCAAGCGATTCAGTCGTGTCTTGCGATTGCAACATGCCCGAGCAATGGTGAGGCAGAGCGCAACCCCTAACTGGAGCCAGGTGGCGCACGGCTGCGGATATTACGACCAGTCCCACTTGATCCGCGATTTTCAAGAGTTGGCGCGATTGAGCCCCACCGATTACCTCCGCCTAAGCGGCAACAACGCCGTACCGCATATGCTCCCGCTGCTCGACTAGGTCATTTTTTTCCAATACGACCTTGGCGCCCCCGCTCTATGATTGGTGCGTGAGAAGGCAGCAATCTGTCTCTCCATCACGCATACAAGAAAGTGCATTGTTAACGAAAAAAGTTGGATTGTGTGAACCTATGAAGAAAAGGGGAGGTCGAGCCTGGAACAGAGAGTGACTTTGGTTGCGTGGTCAAGAATCATGGATGTGTTGTCAAGCACGTTCCTGCCACAAAAGGACCACTC
>JBKJSI010000746.1:0-19658 GCA_046595915.1 Pirellulaceae bacterium | reverse complement strand
TGGCGCTGTCCAGCTAGGCCAGGTTGGAAAAACAAGCCCTTTTTAGGCAGACCTAAGATCAACCCCGTCGCAAATCCAGCGTCAGCGGAAAATCGCAATTCGTCTCCACCCGAACCTCCGGCAATTTCCCCGGCGTATGCCCCATCTTAAAGAACCGCGCGATGCGCCGCCCTTCCGCCTCATAAGCATTCACGGGGAACGTCGTGTGATTCCGCCCGCCCGGGTGTGCCACATGATACGTACACCCGCCGATGCTCCGCTTCATCCACTGGTCGACCACATCGAACACCAGCGGCGAGTCCGAAGGAATCGTCGGATGCAAACACGATGGCGGCTGCCAGGCGCGATACCGCACGCCCGCCACAAACTCGCCCTTCGTCCCCGTCGGATGCAGCGGAACCCGCCGCCCGTTGCATGTGATCGTATAACGCGGGTCCGTAAAACCCTGCACCTTCACCTGCAGCCGCTCGACCGACGAATCGACATACCGCACCGTCCCGCCCGGCGCACCCTCTTCCCCAAGCACATACCACGGCTCGATCGCCGTCCGCAGCTCCATCGCAATCCCCCGCGCCGCGATCTCGCCAATGACGGGGAAGCGGAACTCGACATGCGGCGCAAACCAATTCGCATCGAGCTGCACGCCGTTGCCCGAAGTGTCTTCGATCACATCCGCAAAATCCTGCGCCACGAAATGCGGCAGGAGAAAGCGATCATGCAACATCGTGTCCCAATCCACGAGCCGCTCGCGATAAGGCTGCTCCCAAAACCGCGCGACGAGAGCCCGTAACAGGAGCTGCTGAACCACACTCATCTGCGAATGGGGCGGCATTTCAAATCCGCGGAACTCAACCAGCCCCAGCCGCCCCGTCGAACTATCGGGCGAGAAGAGCTTATCGATGCAAAACTCCGCCCGATGTGTGTTCCCCGTGCCGTCGACGAGCAAGTTGCGGAAAACGCGATCGACAAGCCACGGCGGGCACGCGCCATTCTCCGGAATTTCCTTAAACGCGAGCTCGAGCTCATACAGCGCATCGCGCCGACCTTCATCCACCCGCGGCGCCTGACTCGTCGGCCCAATAAACAGGCCCGAAAAGAGGTACGACAGCGACGGGTGATTGATCCAGTAACCCACGAGGCTTCGCAGCAAATCGGGCCGCCGCAAAAACGGACTATCCCAAGGCCGCGCCCCGCCGAGAACAACGTGATTGCCGCCGCCCGTGCCGGTGTGCCGGCCATCGAGCATAAATTTTTCGGTCCCCAGCCGCGAAAGCCGCGCTTCTTCGTACACGCCGGTCGTGATCTCAACGACCTGCTTCCAATTCTCCGCCGGGTGAATGTTGACCTCGATCACGCCCGGATCAGGCGTCACTTTGATCGTGTTGATGCGATAATCATGCGGCGGGTGATAGCCCTCAATCACCACACGCGTCTCCAACTCCGCCGCCGTCTGCTCCACCGCCGCGATCAGCTCCAGATAATCTTCGAGCAACTCGACGGGCGGCATGAAAACATGCAACCGCCCCTCGCGCGGCTCAACACAAAGCGCCGTGCGAACGACCTGCTTGCTATCAACTTGCCACTCCGCCAGCGCCCGCGGCTGTCCCGACAGGTGCTTAACAAGGTCGCCATGCTGCGGCAGCGGAATTGAACCGCGATCGCCCTCCTTGGACCAACCGTGCGGCGACTTGCCTTTGCCATTCGAATCACTGCCACCCGTCCCGCGCGATTGAATGTCCCGCGCCCTCATACCCGCAACGCCGCCAAGATCATCCGCCCACTCGTCATCTCCTTCCGCGCCAACCTTGACGAGCGACTGCCGCGCCAAGATTTCATCAACGCTCACGCCCTGATTCGCATCGACCGGCGGGCGAATAAACGCCTGCAACTCGCGCAGCTTCGGTAGCGGCTCGCGGGCATCATGCGGATCGCGATTGACGAGCTCCGCGACATCCTTCTTCGCGGCCCAAGGAATCGAATCGAGCGGCAACCGCAAACCCATCGCCGAGTCGCCCGGCAACAAGTAGAGATTCTCTTGCCGCACAAACCACGGGCCGCTCTCCCAATGCCGCTCGGCGCCCAAGTCCGCCCGCCGCAAAGGCAGCACGAGCCCGACAACCTTATTGAGCCCCTGTTCAAAAACCTTCGCGAGCCGCTTCCGATCTTCAGGATTCGCGAGCTCCGATTTCAGCGGATCGAGATTGATCGGCAACCGACGTTCGCGCCACATGTAATACCAGGCGTCTTCATACCCCTCGATGCACCAATCCGCGCCAACGCCGAGACGCTCGGCCAAACTCGCCGCGAACCGCGCCGCCGTCTCTTCATTGGCGCCGTCACTCTGCGACTCATCCGCAAACAGGCTCGGATCAGCCCAAATCGGCTCGCCATCTTTCCGCCAATAGCACGCAAACGACCACCGCGGCAACGACTCGCCGGGATACCATTTGCCCTGACCATAGTGCAGCAGTGCGCCTTCGGTGTAGCGGTTTTTGAGCCGCTTCATCAGCTGGTCGCTCAGTTTCCGCTTTTTATCGCCGAGCGCGGCCGTGTTCCACTCTTCGCCTTCCATGTCGTCAATCGACACAAAGGTCGGCTCGCCGCCCATCGTAAGGCGGACATCATTTTTGATGAGCTGCTCGTCGATCAACTCACCCGCCTCGAGGATCGATTGCCACTGCTCTTCAGAATAAGGTTTGGTAACGCGCGGGTCTTCGTGAATCCGCGTCACCGACATTTCAAAATCAAACTTCGTTTCGCACTTCTCGGTCGCGCCAGTGATCGCCGCAGCGGAAGAGAAGTTCGGCGTCGCCGCGAGTGGAATATGCCCCTCGCCGCAGAACAGCCCCGAAGTCGGGTCGAGCCCAATCCAGCCCGCACCAGGAACGAAGACTTCACACCAGGCATGCAAGTCAGTGAAATCGACGTTGGTCCCCGAAGGCCCATCGAGCGATTTCACATCCGGCGTTAACTGAATCAAGTAACCCGAGCAAAACCGCGCAGCGAGTCCAAGCCGTCGCAACAACTGCACCAAGAGCCAAGCACTATCGCGGCATGAACCAGTGCGTTTTTCGAGCGTCTCATCCGGCGTTTGTACACCCGCTTCAAGTCGAATGACGTAACCGATGTCGCCTTTCAGCCGCCGGTTGATATCAACCAGAAAATCATTGATGCGTCGCTTTGAGATGTCGACGCTTTTTAGATACTCATCCACCGCTGCCCCGCAGGGCGCCAGTTCCAAATAAGGCGCCAGTTCCTTCGTCAGCGACTCGTCATAGGTAAATGGAAAATCTTCGGCGTACGCCTCAACGAAAAAATCAAATGGATTGATGATCGTCATTTCGACGACGAGGCCGACCTCAACTTGAAATTCAGTAACTTTCTCCGGGAACACGACCCGCGCCAGGAAATTCCCAAAGGGATCTTGTTGCCAATTTAGAAAGTGCGGCTGGGGCGACACCCTCAGTGAATAAGCTTCAACCGGCGTGCGGTTATGCGGCGCCGGTCGCAATCGAATGATTTGCGGTTGGACCGAAATTTCTTTGTCATAGAAATATGACGTGCGGTGCTTTAGCGAGACGCGAATAGCCATGTTGACGAGTTCTCAAATGATCGCGGGCGAGTGATCGATCCGGGCCGCGCTCGTCCATGGCGCTTCGGTAACTGGTGCCGTTATCCCAATCCGCTCGCGCCCAAATCCAGGGCGCGAGTAGATAACAGGCGCAAACTTGCATTCCTGTAGCGGTCGGGAGAGTTGCCCAGTTGTAACAACTTCAGGGCGCACTTTTAAGGGTCGCCGATCCGCCGGCAGTCTATTTGCCATCGGAAGAAAGCACGGTCGACTCTAGCGATGAGCGAAACCGGGCATGCTGCAACGCGCGGCACCCCCTAAACGGGTGGATTGAGCCATTCAACAAAAAAAGAGGAGCGGCCCGCCACATTGCGAACCGCTCCTCCCTAACTTAACTCGTTTCACGTTTCGGAGTGATCCGTGAGAACGAGATGGTGGCCGCCCGGATGGACAGCCCGCCGGCTGTGCCTAAGCGCTGCCACCTCGTTGGCTCTTACATGGACAATGCACTAGACCACCTCCTTTCCAAAACTTAGACCTCCCCACGTTCGCCCCAGCCAATGGAGGGGGTTACTAGTCAGGGCTTTCTAGGAAGTCGCGCTGCGTAAGGCGCGAAACGGATATCACTATTTTCACTACGTGACGGTCTGAAGAAAAGCCTGGCAGGGAAAAAATTTCTGACGAATCCGACACACGCCAAGGTTTATGGAATTTTGATTTCCCGACGCGAAACCCTGAGCGGGCCGGTGTGTTACAAGTGGAGGACAGTTGTTCAAACAGCTGTTGATGCGAGTAGGAATGTGGCGTTTCATTCCGCTAAGAAGCAAGTCGCCCGAAAAGACGAAAATTTACGGCGATCATTAATCCATTAAGTGCGAGACAGACTGTAATTTAGCCCGCGAAAAAGCCAGCCGGGGGAGGCTCCGAAGCATCCCGTCGCGCGTCGTCCTCCCCTGGCCGGCATTTTAATACGATTTTGCCATTCCGAGTCTTTGGCATATTCGGTCATTGGCATATTAGGAACTGTTGCGAAGGCCCAATGTCCTCATTCAATTTGAGGGCATTGGGCTTTTTTCTTATTTTGCCGAAAAACAGTCTGCCATACGCGTGACACGTTTGTCAAATTTGGGCAAGATTTTTCGGCAAACCACGCCCCCGTTTTTCGCCCATTTTGTCTTGACGCATGTGGCCCCACGTAAGGACCGAGTCGAGCCAATTATTTGGCTTCCTCTTTCGCTCGCGCATTCGTTGCGGGTTTCGCTTCGACCCAAAACATATCGCAGAATCGTTCCTTGGCTCCCTGAAAAGAAATCTCTTTCTCGCGGCGATTGGAATCGGCGATGAAAAGCCGTCCGCCGCCGGGAAGTGCGGCGTCCTCTTCATAGCCGACAAACAGAATACTGTGGTGTGAGCCGGCGCTCACCGGATGTCCCGCCGCGAGCGTCTCTTTGACTTTTTGCAGATCGGCATCGCTCAGACCCGGTTTCTGCTGCCAATCTTTGATCCAATGAAATTCGAGCTTTACGTTCGCGCGACTCGCCTCAGCCAGAGACTTTACTTCTTCGGAGGGCGCGAGCTCCTTGTCGAACTTGACTTGATAAGGCATCGCGGCTTCCTGGCAGAGCCCGTGCTTTTCGATGCCGCGAATGATGTTGTGAAAGAAATCGCCATCATCGCGCCGTCGTGTGACCTCGTTGGCCGCCCAGTTGGCGTATTCGACGCTTAGCGGCTCGCCGTGACCATCGAGTCGGGCAATTTCGAATTCCACGGCTTCGATCGTCGCGAAAACCGAGCAGGTTCCGCGTCGCCCTTGAGAACGTTGCTTCAGCCCAAATCGCTCAAAGTCGGGGCGGAGGTCAATGGACTTTGGTAATTCCCTTTTTGCATTGTCATTGTCATCCGCCGCTACGGCTAGAGTTACGAATGACGCGAACAAGCAAATCACGAGCACCCAAAGGCAACCAAGTCGAGTCATTTCAATCCTCCTCCCCAAGTTCCGCATGTAATCCTATAGCTTAACTCAAACCAAGCGGCGATGCTTCCGGATCAAGTAATTGAATCACATGCCGCACCTGATAAGGTCGCTTCACAAGTCCCAGCTTGCCGGCTGAATTCCATTGCATCATGCAGACATGGTTACTCGTCGCGAGGATTACCGGCTGGCCCTCGGCGTTGTTCAAGAACTCGGACTTTCGCGCGAGTATCTCTTGCGCATTTTCCGGCTTTTGTAAATTGTAAACACCGCCGGAACCGCAGCAGTCACGAGCTTGCGGGGCTAGTTCCCAGCGATACCCGGTGGCATCGAGCACCGATTGAGGAATGCCCTGCGATTTTTGGCCATGAATGAGATGACAAGGCAAATCGACATACACCCGCGCAGAACTGTCCCCGCGTTGGCGCGTTTTAGGACCGAGCGATCCCAAAAACTCCAGCACATCTTGAACTGGCAATCGATCGTGGAGTGTTTTCGAAAGCGCCAGCCCGCAGCCCGAAGAATTGCAAACCACCGCATCGACCTTCGCCGCTTCAAAGGCTTTGCGATTTTGCTCTTGAAGCTTGTCCACCCCGTCGACGCCAAGATGCTCATGCATCGCGCCGCAGCAGGTTTGGCTTTCCGGCACAAACACTTGCACGTTGTTCTCAATCAGAACACGGATCGTCGCGAAATTGATCTCGCGGAATACTGACTCCATGAGACAACCGGTCAAAAGCGCTACACGCGGTCCAGTAGGCCGGTGCTTCTCCATTTGTCGTCGAGCGTAAGCTGCCGTTGATTCCGCGACCGCCGGCTTTCCAGCAAACACGAATCGATGCCGCAGCATCTTCCACTGCCGCAACACCCGAATCGGCGTCATCGCCCAATTAAAAAGCCTTGGTCGCGCCGCAAGAGCAGCGGCAAAGCGAAGACTCGCAGGCACCTTCGTGCGGCCCGCCGCGACATGCTGATGCCGCGTTTGCTCGAGCAATTCGCCATAAGGCACATTGGCCGGGCAAGCCGATTCGCAGGCCAGACAGCCAACACATTCTTGCGTATAGTTCGTCGTCCAAACATCCGGCGGCAGCCTTCCATCCGCTTCTTCGCGCCACAGACGTAAGCGTCCGCGCGGCGAGTTATTCTCATCGCCAGAGAGCTGATAAGTCGGGCACACTTCGAGACAGAGCCCGCAATGGACGCAGCTCGTTAGCAAATCGCGCTTTGCGATCAATGGTTTCGGCGAATTCACAGCGAGGAGAACTCCCGCTCGAGTTGCTCTAGCCATTTCGCTTCGACGCCATTTGGCCCCGGTGGCTGAAGATGCCGCGACCGCCATTCGCCGCCGACTTCGAAAAGTCCTGGCTCATAGCGTTTTGCGATTGCGACGAGCTGCGAGTTTTTTTCGGGGGAATGTGCCTCATCGAATTGCTTTGCGTGATAGATATGAACGACTCCGCACGCCACCAACACCATGCAATTCATTTCATTGTTAGCAGAGATTTCTTGGGCCAGAGCGATTGCGCGATCGGGTGTCGTTTTGAGCATCAAATCGGGGCAGCCATCGAAATTCTGAAAGGGCGTGAGTTCAGAGTCCAATTCCAGGCCATGTGACTCAGCGAGCCTTGCTAAGTGCGCCTGGTAAACCTGCCACTCGCCATCACCACAGTTGAGCTTGAGTCGGAGAAGACAATTAGCGCCCATAAAATGAACATCGATCGCTTCAAACCAGTGCATCCAGCACGAGGCGATCAATTCTGAGGCAACGCGGGTGACGGAAGCGGCCCCACCACGAAGTTTGAATCCGCCTGTCACACGACCATCGGGCCGCAGTCGAATTACAAAATCGGTCGGCTCACCAAATCGGCCTTGCGATTGAAGCAAGAATCGCATCAAGTCGTACCCCGTCGTTGATTTTACAACACGCTCGCCGATACGAACGACCCGCCCACTAGGGAGCTTCCAATTCATGCCCAGGATGTTGTCACAGTAGGAGCCGAATCTCGCAGAGGATGGCCCATAGTCGCTTGACGCAATTTGTTCACGCAGCGAGTTTGGGCCGGACAGCGAAAGTGGGAACCGAAGCCCATGAGCCGCATGCAAATTGAGCAAGTCATTGCCAGTCGTCGATGCCGAACAGCACATTACCCCATCAACCGGATCAATAAAATGCTCAAACAGACCACGTTTCGAGCTGTTGGTCGAAGTCGCATCATAAAGATGGTGCGAAGCCGGCAGCGGGCGCCCCGCAAACTTCCTCGAATCAAAAACCTTCAGCGGGTTTAACTGATGCTCTGGGTTGAATAGCGTCGGAATCGCAAGCTGCAACTTCAAAGTCTCTTCGCTGAACATCATTGGCATGTAGGCGGTTTTGTCGTTGCCAATGCCATGTTCACCTGAAAGCGTGCCGCCCACTTCGACAACGCGTTGCATCAGTCGCTTGCTAATCGCTTCGACTTTTTCGAGTTCGCCCGGGTTGCGGGAATCGAACAGGAAATTGGGATGCAAATTGCCGTCGCCGGCGTGAAACACATTCACTGAGCGCAGGCCCACCGCATCGGCTTCGTCGTAGACGAGTTGCAAAACCTCGGCGAGCGCCCGTTTGGGGATGACCGCGTCTTGCACCATAAAATCCGGGCTCATTTGCCCCATCAAGCCGCCGGCGACCTTGCGAGCTTTCCAAAGCTTTTTCCTCTGATCTTCGTTGTCACTATACTCAACGCTGGATGCGCCAGCCTCGCGAAGCAAATCAGCCACAGGCTTAGCCCGGGCGTCCACAAGAATCGCTGGTCCATCGATTTCCGTAACGATCAGAAACTCGTTCTTCGGCAGTCCACACGCCATCGGACTATTTTCGACCATCGCGACACATCGCGGGTCCATGAGTTCAATGGCGACTGGAAACGAGGGATGCGCCGCGAGCGCATGAATCGCCCGCTCAGCGGAATGCAAATCGGGAAACGTCGCCCGATAGGTCCAAGCTTTTTCAGGTCGTGGCAAAAGTCGCAGCCAAAACCGTGTGAAGGCGCCCAGCGTCCCTTCGGAACCGACCATGAGCCGCTTCCAATCTTCGCGCCAATCACCACGGCCCCCAGCCGGGCCGCCAAAGCGATGCACAGTGCCATCGAGCAACACGACTTCGAGCCCGAGAACATAGTTGCTTGTTACGCCATAGCGAAAACAGTGCGCACCGCCCGCATTCATCGCCACATTGCCGCCTAATGTACACACCGGTCCGCTACTCGGATCAGGCGGATAAAAAAGTCCATACGGCAGCAGCGCGGCATCGAGTTGATTGAGCACCACCGAGCATTCGACTTCGCACCACAGACCTGCTTTGTTGATCTCGCGAATTTTCTTCAGCGACGATGTGTGAACGACTACACCGCCCTGTGCTGCAACAGGACCACCGGAAAGCGAAGTGCCCGCGCCACGAATGGTTACAGGCATGCCCAGAGTGTGCGAATCGCGCAACAGATCGACTAGCTCATCACGATCAGCGGGAATCACCACGGCATCGGGACGAAAAGTCTTGTAACCGAGGCCATCGGCATCATATCCCGCCAACTGCGCAGGCGCAGTCAAAATGCGCCCGCGACGGATCGTGCGCGCTAGTTGCGATCTTAAGTTCGATTCCGTTACTAGACTCA
This sequence comes from Pirellulaceae bacterium, assembly GCA_046595915.1. GTDB lineage: Bacteria > Planctomycetota > Planctomycetia > Pirellulales > Pirellulaceae > JBKJSI01. The sequence continues at coordinate 10,465 of JBKJSI010000746.1, read as the reverse complement.
ATCACTCGCCCTTGAGATTCGCGCCGTAGGTGCCAATGCCGTTGATATAGCGAGGAAGTTCCCCGCCCTGATCATACCTTAGCGGTGCTGATTGCGGGCGTGCCGAGAGCAAGATAGATTCTCGGACTCTTGGATTTGCTCCCTTGTCCCCTCTTCGTGTCCCTCTCCCGACGAGGAATCGTCAATGTCCGTGGTTGCGATTACTGATTACACCTTTCCATCGCTTGAGCTCGAAGAAACAATCATCAAGGCGGCCGGCGCTGAAACGCGCTCAGGCAATAGCAAAGAAATTCCGGCACTCATTTCGCTAGTGCGCGACGCCGACGCGGTGATTACCCAGTTCGCGCCGATCAACGCCGAAGTCATCGCGTCGATGCAAAAAGCCCGCGTGATCGTGCGGTACGGCATTGGAGTCGACAATGTCGATCTCGAAGCGGCCAAGGCGAAAGGCATTCCCGTCTGCAATGTGCCGGACTATTGCATTGACGAAGTCGCCGACCATACGCTCGCCTTCATCTTAGGAATGACGCGGCAAGTCGTCGCCAACACGGTGCTAATCCGCGACGGCAATTGGGGACTCGCGACGCCGATTGACCAGATGCGCAATCTGCGCGATCAAACAGTCGGAATCGTCGGCTTTGGGCGCATTGGACGCGAAGTGGCGGCGAGGCTCGCTCCCTTCAAATGCCGTCGGCTCGTTTATGACGCGTTCATTCCGCCTGAAGTGATTGCCAGCGCCGGTTGTGAAGCCTCCACGCTCGAAAACTTGCTTGCACAATCCGACATCGTCACGCTGCATTGCCCTTCGACCGCGCAAACCAAGAAACTTCTCAATGCCGATTCGATTGGGCGAATGAAAAGCGGGGCGCTCGTCGTCAATCTAGCGCGAGGAGATTTGATCGATACCTCGGCATTAGTCGCCGCGCTTCAATTAGGCCAAATCGGCGGCGCGGCGATTGATGTTTGCGACCCCGAGCCGATTCCCGCTGATAGCCCACTGCGAACGCTGCCCAATGTGATCGCGGCCTCGCATATCGCTTCGGTCAGCCCCAAAGCGGTGAAAACCCTTCGCGAAACCGCCGCAAAGCTTGCCGTGATGGCGCTGCGGGGCGAGACGTTGCCCAATGTCGTTAATGGAGTTCGGTGAGTTTTTTGCACCTCTACATCACCGAAAGCCAGCATCGACATGGCCGAGAACCTCCCCCAAACCTGCCTGCCCACTTGGGATATTGCCGAACTCCCCGAGCCGCGTCCACTCGGCCTGCGCAACCTTGCCGGACTCATCGGCCCCGGCATCGTCATGTGCGGCATTCAAATCGGCGGCGGCGAATGGCTCTTCGGCCTCGCGATCACCGCGAAATATGGCGGCGGCCTGATGTGGATCGCCACCGTCGCGATCATCTTGCAAGTCTTCTACAACATCGAGTGCGGGCGCTACGCCCTCTACACCGGCGAGCCCGTTTTCACCGGCTTCATGCGCACCCGCCCCGGCCCCGCATTCTGGATGGGCATCGCATTTCTGTTTAGCTTGGGCAGCTTGATTCCCGGCCTCTCGACCAACGCCGCCGTTCTTATCACGGCGATCTACTACAACCGCCCACCCACGACCGACGATGCACTCGTCATCAACACGCTCTCCTTCGTGCTTTTGGGACTCGTTTCGCTCCCCGTGCTCTTAGGCGGCAAGGTCTACAACGTTTTGCAATTTGTGATGACCGCCAAGGTTTTCACGGTATTAGGCTTTTGCCTCGTGATCGGCATCTGCTTTGTGAGTCCGCGCGGCTGGTATGACGTCTTCAGCGGCTTTGTGCGATTTGGAAATGTTCCTGTCAGCGATGGGCAAGGCGGCGAGAAAGTCGTCAACGCCTTCAGTCAATTTGCTTCGACTGGTACGTGGCCCACCATCGCGCTTGCCAATATCGCGGTGCTCGGCGCTTTCGCGGGCTACGCGGGCGGCGGCGGCCTGAGCAACTCGACTTACAGTAATTTTGTCCGCGACAAAGGCTGGGGCATGGGCAGCGAAGTCGGCGCGATCGCCAGCGCTGTCGGCGGCCGCAATATTTCTCTTAGCCACATCGGAAAAGTCTTTGCCATCACGCCTGAAAACATGCGCCGCTGGAACGGCTGGTGGAAGTACATCCTCGCCGATCAAATTTTTGTCTGGGGCCCAGGCTGCTTTATGGGGATGGCGCTGCCGGCGCTCCTCTCGATCGAGTTTGCCTCCGATTCGCCGATGTTTGGCCTTGCCAGGCCGCCTGCCTATTCGCAGCCGTTAATCGCCGCTGACGGAATCCGCCACGCAACGCACATCTCTAGCTCATTACGAGAGCTGTTATGGACTGGCACTTTGCTCGTCGGCCTGATGGTCTTTTTGCCCAGCCAAATGTCGATCGTCGATGATTTTTCCCGTCGCTGGACGGACATCATTTGGTCCGGCAACCAAAAAGTCCGCGAGGAGTTTAAACCGCAACACGCAAGCCGGATCTACTACGCGATCCTGGCCTTCTACGTGATTTGGTCTTTCATCGTGGCGGCGCTCTTTATGACTTTTGGCAACGCGCCGACCCTGATGGTGACGGTCATCGCCAATCTCAATAATGTTGCCCTCGGATTAACTGCCTTCCACGTGCTCTACATCAACCGTACGTTCCTGCCTTCCGCGTTGCGCCCCAAATGGTACAGCCAACTGGGTATCATGCTCTGCGGAATCTTCTACTTTGGCTTAGCGATGCTTGTTTTCGCGGTGACGGTGCAATCCCTATTCGTTCCGCCTCAAAAGTAAAGTTAGAAAATTGATTCTTCATCCGCTTCCATCATGCAGGACTTGATTCCGTTTTCTTGAAACGCCAACCTTGCCCCCAACCGCGCCCCCAAAGGCCGTGAGGGGGCGCGTGAGGCATCCTAGGCCAGGTTGGAAAAACAAGCCTTTTTTTAACTGGCCCCCGGGGCGCGGTTGAACGCAAATCGTCCCCTTACCTTGACCACGATCAGTATGTCCGAAATGCACACCAGCCTTTTCGACCTCACAGGCAAAGTCGCCGTCATCAGCGGCGCCGCGCAAGGCATGGGCCAGGCCACCGCCCTCGCTGTCGCCCAGCATGGCGCGGATGTCGTCCTCGTTGACCGCAATCAAGAGGGCGCGAATGCCACCGCCCAGCAGATTGAGCTGATGGGCCGCCGAACGCTCGTCACCGCGACCGACGTCTCCGATCCCGCCGCGATCGCGGAACTTTTCCGGCAAGTCGACTCCGTCTTCGGGCGCGTCGATTTCCTCGGCAACATCGCCGGGGATGGTCACCTCGCCAAACCCGAAGACCTGCAAATCGCCGACCTGCACCGCGTATTGCAAAACCTGGTGGTGGGCCGATTCGCAATGTGCCAAGAAGCAGGCCGGCGAATGCTCGCTCAAGGTCGCGGCTCGATCATGAATATCGGCTCGCTCGCCAGTTCCACCGCGCTCGGGCGCGGCCACACCGCCTACAGCATGGCGATGGGCGCCGTGATACAACTCACCCGCGAACTCAGCACCGAATGGAGTCATCGTGGCGTGCGAGTCAACTGCGTAACGCCCGCCCAAGTGATCAACCCCAGCCTCGCCGCCCGCATGAAAGACGATCCCACGCTCGAAGCCCGTTTTCTCAGTGGCATCCCCGCGGGCAGACTCGGCAAGCCCAGCGACATCATGGGCCTCGCGGTTCTCCTCGCATCGGATTCATCCGAGTGGATCACCGGCGCAATCATCCCCATGGACGGCGGCAACATGGCCATGAACGCCGGCGGCACTCCCGGCCATGAACAGCACATCGTGCAAACATTCCGCGCAGAAAAATAACTCAAGAGCCCGGAGCGTCAGCGACGGGAGTCCAACCTCAAGAGCCCGGAACGTAAGTGACGGGAGGGCAACTAGCAACGCATGACCAACAAAACAGCGGCGATCTCGGCCGAGCAAATCGAAAAACTCTACCGCGTGATGCAGATTATCCGCCAAACCGAGGAAGAACTCGCCCGCTGCCACCAGCGCGGTCTCGTCCATGGCGCCTGCCACACCTACGTCGGCGAAGAAGCGATCGCCACGGGCGTCTGCGCGCATCTCAACGAGCGCGATGTCGTTTTCTCGACCCATCGCGGTCACGGCCACGCCCTTGCCAAAGGCATGCCGCCCAAGGAACTCATGGCCGAACTCTTCGGCCGCGCAACCGGCTGCTCCCGCGGGCGCGGCGGCAGCATGCATCTCTTCTCGCCCGAAATTGGCATGATGGGCACGAGCGGCATCGTCGGCCCCTCGATCCTGCAAGCCTGCGGCGGCGGCTATAGCTCGAAGATCCTCAATAATCGCACGGTCGCGGTGGCGTTCTTCGGCGACGGCGCGGTGAACAACGGCGCCTTCCACGAAGGCCTCAATATGGCGAGCATCTGGAAGCTGCCCGTGCTCTTCATCTGCGAAAACAACCAATTCGCGACCGAAGTGCCTTTCGCCTACGCAAGCGGCAGCGCCCACGTCGGACGCCGAGGCGAAATGTACGGCATGCCCGGCCACGAACTCGACGGCAACGATGTGTTCGACATCTACCGCGTCGCTGGCGAAGCCGTCCAGCGCGCCCGAGACGGCGGCGGCCCCACACTCATCGAATGCAAAACCTACCGCACCCGCGCCCATGCCGAAGGCATGGGAGATTTCACCTACCGCACCCGCGAAGAAGTCGCCGCCTGGAAGGAACGTTGCCCGATCAACCGCCTGCGCGCGGCCAGCCCAACGGTGCTCGCGAAGGAACTCGAAGCAGTAGATGCGGAAGTCGCGACGCTCGTGCGCGAGGCAAGAGAATTCGCCGAAGCAAGTTCACCGCCCGAAGCATCCACAGCGACGGAGCACGTCTACGCGAAACCCAAGGCGCCTGCAGCAACTCCGCCTTCCGCGACGAGTACCGATCGCCAAATCACTTTCGTGGCCGCGACCGTCGAAGTACTCGATCGCGCCATGGCGACCGATCCGGGCATCTTCGTCATGGGCGAAGGCATCGGCATCCGCGGTGGCAACTTCATGACCACGCAGGGCCTTTACGCCAAATATGGCGCCGACCGACTCTGCGATACGCCGATCTGCGAGCGCGGTTTTGTCGGCCTAGGTTGCGGCGCCGCGATGACCGGCACGCGCCCGATCATCGACTTTATGTTCATCGATTTTATCAACGACGCGTTCGGCGAACTCATTAACCAGATCGCGAAAATGCAGTACATGAGCAGCGGGCGGCTCAAAATGCCAATCCTGCTACGAGGCTGCGGCGGCATCGGTCACTCGGCCGCGACGCATCACTCGGGCATGTACCACTCGATCTATTCGCACATCCCCGGCCTCCGCGTCGTCATGCCCTCGACCCCATACGACGCCAAAGGACTGCTCGCCCACGCCCTGCGCAGCGACGATCCAGTCCTATTCCTCGAACATCGCGAACTCATGTCGACGAAAGGCCCCGTGCCCGAAGCGGACTACGAAATCCCTTTCGGCCAAGCCCGAATCGCGCGAACCGGAACCGACATCACGGTTGTCGCGATTTCGCTGATGGTCCAGCACACCCTGAAAGCAGCCGAGCAACTCGAAAAGGAAGGCCTCTCGATTGAGGTGGTTGACCCGCGCACCGTCTCGCCGCTCGATATCGACTCGATCTTGAAGTCCGTCGCGAAAACGGGCCGCCTGTTAGTAGTCGATGAAGCATTCGGCCCCTGCAGCCTCGCATCCGAAATCGCCGCCCAAGTCGCCGACCGCGGCTTCGATGATCTCGATGCCCCCATCAAGCGACTCAGCGGCGCCTTCGCTCCCACGCCCTACAGTCCATCGATCGAAAAAGTAGTCACGCCGCAAATCAATGACGTGGTCAACGCAATCCGCGAACTGGCGCGCGAATAGGAAGCAACCCAATGCCAATCGAAATTGTCGTACCGCGCCTCGGCTGGTCGATGGAAGAAGGCGTCTTCGGCGAATGGCTGAAGGCCCCTGGCGACGCCGTGCGCGCCGGCGACATGATTTACGTCCTGGAAGGCGAAAAAGCCGCCCAAGAAATCGAGTCGTTCGAAGCAGGCAAACTCTGGCTCGCGCCCGATGCGCCCAAGAAAGGCGAAACCGTCAAAGTCGGCCAACTCATCGGTTACTTGCTCGCGGAAGGCGAGGCGCCGCCCGCAGTTAATCGAAAACCACCCGCGTTAACGCCATCGCAAGCCGCTCCGATCTCGTCAAGTACGTCCGCTTCACCCAAGCGAAGCGCCGGCCCCGCTGCCCGCCGACTCGCCCGCGAAAACAACCTTGATCTAAATCAAATCGCCACGCCCGATCCCACCGGCAGAATCATCCGCGAAGACATCGAGCGAACGCTCCGCGCGACGGCACTCACTTCCCCCTCACTCGCGCGCCCTTCCACCACCATCGCCTCGCCCCGCGCCCGTCGAAAAGCTAAAGAACTAGGCATCCATTGGGAAAACGCCATCGGCGCCGGGCGCAACGGCCGCATTCGCGAGCGCGATGTCATCGCCTTGGGCGCCAAATCGCAGCCACAATCGCCCCGCGAAACGGCGCCTATAGTCAATGGCGAATACGAACCCGCATCAAAAATCCGCCAAATCATCGCCCAAAAAATGCACGCCGGCGTTCATCAAGCCGCGCCAGTAACTCTGACGACCAAAGTCGACGCGACCGCGCTCGTCGCATTCCGCGAAAGGCTCAAAGTCAACGCCAGCAGCGACTTCGTCCCCTCCTACAACGACATCCTGATCAATCTCATCGCCGCCGCTCTTCCCTCTTGCCCCCGCCTAAATGCCTGTTGGCATAGTGACCGCATCTATCTCTACAGTGCGATCAACATCGCGTTCGCCGTCGACACCGAGGCCGGCTTAGTCGCGCCCGTTATCGAAAACGTCCCAAGTCTTACACTCGCAGAAATCGCAAAGCAGTCACGCCTCCTCATCGAAAAAGCACGCACCGGCTCGTTGACCCAAACAGAGCTACAAGGCGGCACGTTCACCGTATCCAACCTCGGCACATTCGACATCGACGCCTTCACGCCGATCATCAATCTCCCGCAATCGGCCATCCTCGGCATCGGCCGAATCGTAAAAGAGCCGATCGTGCGAGGCGACACAATCGTTGTCGGCCAAACACTCACGTTGAGCTTAACTTTCGACCACCGAGTGATCGATGGCGCCCCGGCAGCTGCTTGGTTGCAGCAGTTTGGCAAATCGCTTCAGCAGCCCGGGTCCATGCTATAGCCCGGGCAGAACCAGCTTCGGCGCGCTCCCATCCGACGGATAATGGTACCGTCGACCATCCGTATAAACGATCCAAACATCGCACTTGCGAAGCTGCCTCTGGAGTCGCGTGATCGCCTCGACTGGCGCACCTGCCGCTTTCATCGAGAGGTGGCCCAGCGACGAAAGGCCGTACAGCAATTCAAGATCCTCTCTTTTCATGCTCGTCTTGGGCAATTCAATCCGTTTGAGATGCTTGAGCTTCGCAAGTTCACGGAGCAACACTCCCGGACGCGGCGTCGGATCCTTGATGTTGATTGCTTCCAATTTCGTACAGCCAAGCTTCAACTCCGATTCTTCTCCTGAAAATTCGCCGGAGAGAGTCAACTCGCGCAGGTCATGGCAGTGCCCAACCGATTGCAGCACGCCTTGCGGAAACGTTTCACACTCGATTTGCAGATGCTTCAGCCCATGCAGTTGTGCGAAATCGGCCAATTCACCCTCATCAAATTGATACTCTCGCAGGCGCACCGATCGGAGAGTCGGATGATTGCCCAGATCAGCAAGTCCAATTCCAAGGCCACGCCCATGATCAATCGCGAGATTTGACAACGACTTCGACGCCTTGAGCTCCCGAATGCCATTCGCCGTAACCTTGAATCCTTCGATCCAAAGCAACTCCAGATGCGGCGCTCGCGCCGCAACGGCAAAGAACTCATCATCAACGCTAACCGTAAAGAGCGTTAACTGCCTGATCGGCGCCCTTCCACGGAGGAGTCTCTTAGCGCCTTGTGCCGTGCCCTTCCAATTCGAAAGCTGAACTTCCTTGAGCGTGGGACAATTGGCAAGCAAAACCAACGACTCATCAGTGCAATGACCGTAGTAGTCATGAAACACTTCCAGCCCAGCGAGCTTCGCGATCTGGGCGATGTCCTTTTCTTCGATCGGTGATTTACCTAGCGTGACTCTCGAAACGCGGGTAAATCGCGTTCGCCCATCAATCTTGTGAACCAAAGTCTCGAATACATGCAGCGCTCCCCGATCATGAACGGTAATCATTGCGCCATGCTTCCGTAGTTCCTCGATCACCTCCAACTGCCGATCCGCCTCCGATCGAATCTGAATCAGCCTCCGCCCAAGAAACCCCAAACCGGTTCCAAGGACCAGCATCGCGATCAACAAAACCCGCATCGAAAATCGCGGGCGGCGGAATTTCATTTGTCGATGCCTAAAGGTGCTGGGAATACACGCGGTTGCATTAAACCGTCAAAACAATCTTCCCCCCAATCGTCCCCGCCTTTTGGAGCGTGTTCTGCTCCTGCAGCTTATGCGCCGCCGCCGCCTCTGAGAGCGGAAACGTCTTGGCAATCTGCGCCTTCAATTGTCCGCTCGCGAGCCACTTGTTCATGTCTTCCGAGCATGCTCGCTGCTCCTCCGGCGTCGCCTTGAACATCACCACACCTAAGAGCGAGCAACTTTTGACATAAAACGGGCCCACCGGGAACACAGGGCGAGCTTCGCGACCCGCCATGAGCACAATGCGGCCACGTTCCGCGAGCATTGGCACGATCTTGTCGAAGTCTGGCTCGCGTAACGTTTCCCAAAACACGTTCACGCCGCTCGGAGCAATCTTCTTCACTTCCGCCGCTTCATCTTGCGTTTTGTATTCAATCACATGATCGGCGCCTAGTTTCTTGCAAAGCGCGGACTTCTCTGGCGAGCCGGCAGTGGCGATCACGATCGCGCCGGCTGCCTTAGCCATTTGCACGACCATGGCGCCCACACCGCCGGTGCCGCCATGCACAAAGATCGTTTCCCCCGCTTTCAAATTCGCGGTGCGAAATAGTCCCAGATGCGCCGTGATGCCTACCAGTGCGCAGGCAGAGGCTGAATCGTCACTCACGCCGCTCGGCGTCGGATAGACCCACTTCTCATCCACCGCCGCGAACTCGGCAAAGATACCTTGTCGCCCCATCAACCCTTGATTGCTTCCCCAAGCACGATCGCCCACTTTGAAGCGAGTGACATTCTGTCCAACAGCGGCAACCTCTCCAGCGAAATCAGCGCCAAGGATATAGGGCTTGGGCAACTCCCAATAATTCGCCCCATTGCGAATATAAGTATCGATGGGATTTACACTCACCACCTTCACCTTGACGAGCACTTCGCTATCCTTCGGTGTAGGCGTGGGAAGCTCCCCAAATTGGATATTTTCCGCTGGACCGGTTTCTTGAATGTATGCAGCTTTCATCGATGCTAGCTCCGAAGTAATGTCGCGGGTTTGCCAAGCTAAGTTCGTGACCTTGCGGCGAATTCTGCTCTATTGTCACAATCGGGCAAGCGTTCGCCAGATGGCGGCAAACTACTTCCGCGAGCCGATCCCTCGCAAGCAAGCGATTCACGAATGCTCCTAACATGGCTCTCCGGCGGCTTTCGACGAACTTCGCCCGCACGTTCAACGAAGCTCCGGCTCGAGCGTCTCGAAGCTAGACTCCCTTTCACCGTCCAGTTCCTTTTCGACTACAGCCTCGACTCCGCCGGTTTCTTCAACGACCCAGCCCGTCGTTCGGCACTCGAACAAGCGGGCCACATGCTCGCCGATCGGTTTGACGACTCCCTCACCGCCATCACTCCCAGCGGTAGCAACAACTGGACTCCCTCGCTTACCAATCCCGCCAGCGGCGCCACAGTCAACAGTAGCAGAAAGACGATCCCGGCCAACACCATCCTCGTCTACGCAGGCGCACGCAATCTCCCCAATGGAAACCTAGCAATCGGCGGTACCGGAGGCTTCAGCGCCACGGGCTCACAAGCGTGGTTCAACACCATCAAAGGCCGCGGCCAAGCCGGCGCCCTCGCATCGACGCCAACCGACGTCGCGCCTTGGGGCGGATCGATCTCCTTCGACAACGTCGGCGTCGACTGGGCCTTCAGCACAACCTCCAGTCAACTCGCTCCAGGCAAAACCGATTTCCTCTCCGTCGCAATGCACGAACTCGGTCACGTCATGGGCCTGGGGCTCAGCGGCTCATGGAACCGGCTTGTTAGCGGCTCGAACTTTGTTGGCGCCACGGCTTCTGCCCGCAACGGCGGCCCAGTCCCGCTTGCCAGCGATGGTGCCCATCTGCGCGAGGGTCTCATCAATCAAAAAATCGAAGTCGCCATGGACCCCTCGATTACGACCGGAACGCGAAAGTTCTTCAGCAATCTCGATTTCGGCGCCCTCGTCGAC